>JAENWQ010000077.1 GCA_016649855.1 Actinomycetota bacterium
GTGATCACTGCGCCGGGCGAAGAGTCGGGGACTTTCGACTCCTTCGCCGAGCTGGTTCTCGAGGGGATCGCGGTCGACGAGCGGGGTATCTCGGAAGACGGTCCGTTCGTGAGGCCCGATTACCAGGCGTCGCCGAACGACAACGTGATCATAGAAGGGATCGCGGGTAACCCGACATCTCTAGGCTGGGTGGGCTACTCGTTCTACGAGCAGAACACCGACACGGTCAAGGCCCTCGAGATCGATAGCGGCGACGGGTGCGTCGCCCCGACCACCGACACGATCGCCAGCGCCGAGTACCCGATCTCCCGCTACCTCTACATCTACGTGAACGCGGCGAAGGCCGAGGAGAGCCAGGCGCTCCAGGACTTCGTCGACTTCTACCTCTCTGAGGTTGGCGTCGCGAGCGTGGCCGAGGTCGGCTACGTGAACCTGGACGAGGACGACTTCACCACTTCCAGTCAGGTGTGGGCTGATCGGGAGACAGGCTCTCGGGAAGGCTAGTTCCCCTGCTGTTCCCCCCGCGGACGGAGGCTCATTCCCCAGAGTCTCCGTCCGCTTTCCACTTTGTTCGACGATCCACTTTGTTCGGCGGATCGTCGAGACGATCCACTCTTTGTGAACTTCCCCTTGCTCCGGGTGAACACTCCGCGAACTTCGGCTTTCCGGCTCCGGACGACAGTTAGGTTCGGGTCGATGACTCAAGCGGTTCTCCCACCCCAGATTCCGATCGCCGAAGCGCTCAAGGGTGATCCTTCCCGCCGCCGCCGGGAGAACTTCATCCGGCGGCTGTTCCTCGGGGCCGCGGCCGTTTCCGTCCTCATCAGTGCGGCCATCGTTCTTTCTCTGGTCGGCAGGGCTGTGACGTTCATCACGAACGTCGATCTCGGGGCGCTGTGGACATCGGGGTGGTTCCCCCGGCGCGGCCTTTTCGACATCAAGACGATCGTGGTGGGGACGCTGATCGTGTCGCTGATCGCGATGGTCGTGGCGATCCCGCTGGGGCTCGGGTGTGCCGTTTATCTCTCCGAGTACGCTCGCCCCAGAGTGAGGCGGCTCCTGAAGCCGATACTCGAGATCCTTGCCGGTATCCCCAGCGTGGTCCTGGGATTCTTCGCGATTACCTTCATCAGCCCGCAGATAGTCCAACGTTTCTTCTCGGGCTCTTCACTCTTCAACATGATGGCCGCCGGCATCGGGGTGGGCGTGCTGGTTACCCCCCTGATCGCATCGATCTCAGAGGACGCGATGCGGGCCGTTCCGGCCTCGCTGAGAGAGGCAGCCTACGGAGTCGGCGCGCGCAAGAGGACCACCACCGTGAAGGTCGTGTTCCCCGCCGCGATCTCCGGCATCGTCGCATCGATCATCGTCGGAGTCTCTCGCGCTATCGGCGAGACCATGGTCGTCGCGATCGCTGCGGGTGCAACCGGCGGGTCCATATTTCAGCTCGATCCCAGCCAGCCTGGACAGACGATGACCGCCGCTATGACGTCGCTCGCGATCGGAAGCGATCAGGTGAAAGGCGGGGAGTTCACGTTCGAGAGCCTGTTCTTCGTTGGTTTCCTTCTGTTCGCGATCACGCTCGCCCTCAACATCATGAGTGAGCGGTTCGTGCGACGGGTGAGGGAGAAGTACTAGTGGCGATCTCCCCGAGCACGCAGGACGTGGTCCTGGCGAGACTCAAAGGTCGCCGCGTGGACCTGAAGGGCGTTCTGTTCGAGGCGCTCCTCCTCCTCGCGCTCCTCCTTTCACTCAGCATCCTGATCACGCTCATGGCGGATGTTCTCAGGGGAGGACTCGGCGTTCTCACCGAACGGGGGTTCGGTTTCCTCACCGCCGGGCTTGCCACATTCTCGGCCGACACGGCCGGAGTGAAACAGGGGATCGTGGGATCGATGTTGACCCTTGTCTTCGTCGTACTTCTGGCTTTCCCACTCGGCATCGGGGCCGCCGTCTATCTGGAGGAGTACGCGCCCGACACCACCTTCACCCGCTTCATCAACGTGAACATCCGCAACCTCGCCGGGGTTCCGTCGATCGTCTACGGACTCTTGGGCCTGGCCCTCTTCGTCGAGGTGTTCCGCCCTCTAACCGGAGGGACGACGGCTATCTCGGGCGGGCTCACGCTCGCGGTCCTTGTGCTGCCGATCGTCGTCATCACCGCGGCCGAGGCGCTACGGGCCGTCCCCGATTCGATCCGGGAGGCGGGCTTCGGTGTGGGAGCGACTCGCTGGGAGGTCGTTCGCAGCCACGTTCTTCCGTCCGCAGCTCCCGGCATCCTCACCGGGACCGTCTTGTCGATCTCGAGGGCACTGGGCGAGACCGCGCCCTTGCTCCTCGTGGGGGCCATCACGGGGTACATCGCGACCGGGGGCCAAAGTCTCGTCGAGCAGATGCGGTCGAGTTTCACTACGCTTCCCACCGTGGTTTACAGCTACGCGCGACTACCCAGCCAGGACTTCAGGGAGGTCACGTCCGCGGCGATCATCGTGTTGCTCGCGGTGATCCTCCTCGTCAACGCCATCGCGATCGTGCTTCGGAATCGTTACGAGAGAAAGTGGTGAAGGAATGGAGACGGCAACCTTGACGCCTATCGTTCAAAGGGGACTGCGCGCGCGGGAGCGCGGCGGGCCCTTCGTTCCAGGAGAGGGCCGAACGGTCATCGAGATGGCCGACCTGTCCGTTTACTACGGAGACTTCCGGGCCGTCCGCGACATCAGCTTGAAAGTCGAAGAGCACCTGATCACCGCGTTCATCGGTCCATCCGGATGCGGCAAGACGACCGTGCTGAGGTGTCTCAATCGGATGAACGATCTGATCGAGATCGCGCGAGTGGAAGGCCGGGTTTCCTATCACGGGGTCGATCTGTACGGGAAGGGGATCGACCCAGTTGAGGTGCGCCGGCGCATCGGGATGGTGTTCCAGAAGCCGAACCCGTTCCCCAAGTCCATCTACGACAACGTCTCCTTCGGCCCCAAGATCGCCGGGATCGAGGGCGACATGGACGAGATCGTTGAGTTGTCACTCCGCAAGGCAGCGCTGTGGGACGAGGTTAAGGACCGGCTCAAGGAGTCGGGGATGTCGCTGTCGGGAGGACAGCAACAGAGGCTCTGTATCGCGAGGTGCATCGCGGTGCAACCGGACGTGATCCTGATGGACGAGCCCTGCTCGGCGCTAGATCCCATCGCGACCGCCCGGATCGAGGACCTCATGCAGGAGCTGAAGAACGATTACTCGATCGTGATCGTGACCCACAACATGCAGCAGGCAGCGCGCGTGAGCGACATGACCGCCTTCTTCACCGCTGAGGTCGCCGAGTCCGGTGACCGGAGGACCGGGGTACTCGTTGAGTACGACACCACCGAGAAGATCTTCACGAACCCGTCGGAAGAAGGAACCGAGAACTACGTGACCGGACGGTTCGGCTAAGGGGTCCTACGGCTTCATGGCACGAACTTGTACCCGAGGCCCCGGATCGTGATCAGGTGCCTCGGGTTCTTGGGATCCTCCTCAGCTTTGGCGCGTAGACGCTTCACGTGGACGTCGAGCGTCCGCGTGTCACCGAAGTAGTCCGTTCCCCAGATCCGGTCGATGAGCGTCTCGCGGGTGAGCACGCGGCCGGCGTTCTCCATCAGTAGCTCGAGGAGTTCGAATTCCTTGCGCGGGAGGTGGACCGGTTCTCCCCTGACGGTTACCTCGAACCGCTCCGGGTCGAGACGGATGCCCCCGGCTTCGAGAACCTCCCCCCCGTCCGCCGGTTCCCCCCGGGCTCGTCGCAGAACGGCGCGGACCCGGGCAACGAGCTCTCTGGTGCTGAACGGCTTGGTGACGTAGTCATCGGCTCCGAGCTCCAATCCGACAACCTTGTCGATCTCGGTATCGCGAGCGGTCAGCATGATGATCGGTACGTTCGACGATCGACGTATCTGCTTGCAGACGTCCTCTCCTGGCAGGCCGGGGAGCATGAGATCGAGCAGCACCAGGTCGGCTCCGTCGGTCTGGAACCGAGCGAGACCTTCACTGCCGTCGGTCACCCACCTCACCTCGTAGCCCTCGCGACCAAGGGTGTACTCGAGCGCTTCACCGAGAGCGGTCTCGTCTTCGATGAGGAGGATCCTCGGCATCAGTGCACCTCCGCTTCGTCCGAGTAGCCTGATGCGGCACTGGTTGCCGGGAGACGAACCACGAACCTGGTGCCCGTGCCTAACTCGCTGTTCACGCTCACGGTGCCACCGTGGAGGTCCACGGCATGCTTGACGAGCGCCAACCCCAATCCGGTCCCTCCCCGATCGCGGGAGCGTGCTTTGTCGACCCGGTAGAAACGCTCGAAGATGCGCTTCTGGGAATCGAGGGGGATACCGATCCCCGTGTCTTCGATCTCGAGGACCGCCTGCGACTCGTCAACCCCGAGGCGAAGCTCGACCTGCCCGCCTTCTGGGGTGTACCGGATGGCGTTCTCGACCAGGTTCCTCACGATGAGGCCCAGTTGCGCCTCATCTCCCTGGACGGTCACGACCGGCGGGAGGTCTGTCCTCAGCCGGATGACTTTCTCGGCGGCCTCTCCGCGCAGGTCCTCGACCTCCCTCCGCGTTAGGGCCGCGAGATCGATCTCCGACCGGGGGCCCGAGGAAGGATTCTCCAGGCTCGAGAGATCGAGCAGGTCGACGATCAATCGACTCAGCCTCTCGGATTCCTCGACCAAACGGTGGGCGAAGCGCGTTGCGCTCTCGGAGTCGTCGTCGATCGCCTCACTGATCGCTTCCGCGAGCGCACGGAGCCCGGCAACCGGACTCTTCAATTCGTGGGACGCGTTGGCCACGAACTCCGTTCGGACCTGCTGGACCCGAAGCTCCTCGGTCGCATCCTGGAGCACCGAGATCACCCCGCTGCCGTCCTTCAGCGGGGTCGACCTCACCCGCAGCGTCCGGTGCTCCGGGTACCAGACCGCGACGTCCTCCTCAACCGTTTTCTCGGTGAGGAGAGCCCGCCCGCCAACTCCCGGGATCTCTTCTTGAGGCAGCTTGAGGGGGAGCCTTCCCGTGTGAAGGCCGAGCATCTTTCTAGCGGCGCCGTTGGCAAGCACTGGATGGAGGCTCTCGTCGAGGACGACCACGCCCTCGGTCATCCGCTCGAGGATCTCGTCGGCCCGGCTGGGTATCGCTCGGTCGGGTGGGCCCCCGGCGGGCTTGGCGGACGGCTTGCCGGGCGCCGTGGCTCTCCCAGCGCGGCCCCACAGGAACGCCGCGGCGGCCAGGGCGATAGCTACGATGCCCAACAACACGGGGTCGGTCATAATTCATTCATCTCGAGTCGGAAGTCTAGTTGTGGTTGGGCTTCCAGGGGTTGCTGCAATCAGGTGTTCACCTGAGGTTCCAAGGAGTTCGCGTTCGGTTCATATCAACGAGAGAAGGTTGCACCATGGATGGCTCCCTCGAACGTGAAGCACGGCGTGCCGGGTTCCACGAAGAACTTGAGGCTGCAGAGACTGCTCTCCTCGCGTTGGGCAGCACGGTCGCGCGTCAGCTGAAACTCGTGATGGACGCGGTGACCCGCCAAGACGTCGAGCTTGCTCACGATGTCATCGCAGATGATGACGAAGCCGACCGGATCTATCTGGAGAACCAGGAGAGGATCCTCAACCTCCTGGCCCTACAGGCCCCGGTGGCTCGCGACCTGAGGCTGGTCAGCGCCATCCTGCACTCCAATCTTCATCTCGAGAGGATGGGCGACCTGTGCGTGAACATCGCGAAATTCGTTCGCAACGAGCACTCCTATCCGGCCGACTCCCCGATGGTGGCGCGGCTCCAGGAGATGGGTGCGCGCTTGGAAGAGATGCTCGAGGTCGCGCTCTCGGCGTTCGCCCAGAGATCGGTGGACCTGGCCGAAGAGTTGCCCGAGAGAGACGAGGTCCTCAACCGACTCAATCGGGGGATGCTCGACGATCTCAGGGCTTACGCGGGCGATGAAGAGGCCTTCGAGTGGGCGGTCAACGTGGTTCTGGTCGCCCGCTACCTAGAGCGGCTCGGCGACCACTGCGTCGACATCGGAGAGCAGATCGCCTTCCTCGTCACCGGCATCTTCCGCGAGTTCACCGACGCGTCCCGCCCCGAGCCCTAACTCGGGCTTCAGCTCGAGGAGGGTCGCCTCCGGACGCGCCAGGAATCTTATCGGCTCGTACGTGCTCGTCCCCAACCCCGGGCTCACGTGGAGCCACCCCCGTCCGATCCGGTGCAGCCCCCCGGCCAGCTCCAGCGGCAGGGAGCAGTTCGTGACCAGGGCCCCCACGAGGGGCATCCGCACCTGCCCGGCATGGGTGTGACCGGCCAGCACGAGATCGAAGCCGGCCAGCAACCACTCGGAGACGATGTCGGGCGCGTGGATCAGGGCTATCGCGAGGGCTTCGTCTTCGGATCGTTCGGCGTGGTCCGTGCGGTGGCGATGAAGATACGGGTCGTCCGTACCCGCGATCCGGATCTTGATCCCGTCGTCGTCGATGAGCTCGGTGCGGTTGAGCACTCCGGTCCAGCCGCTCGAGACGAGCCCTTCCTCGAGCCGCGCCGAGGAGTTCGGCGCGGCGGTGACCGGCGTGCGCTCGAGCTTCAGGAGCGCCCGGAAGATGCCCGCGACCCCTTTGAACGACGAGCGGTAGTAGTCGTGCGAGCCCAGGACGTAGAAGCGGCCGAGGCGCGCGGGGAGACGTCCGAAGGCGGCCACCAGCGGCTCGATCCCGGAATCGTTCTCGATGAGGTCTCCGGTGGCCAATACGAGGTCGGGAGTGACTTCCAAGATGTCCGGAAGCCGGTTCAGGAAGTCGATCAAGCGGCCACCTGACGCGGCGAGATGGGTGTCCGAGAGGTGGAGGATCGTCAGGGCCGGGACGCCCGCAGCGACGGGGACCTCGTGGCGCACGAGCCGGAACGCCTTGGCCTCGGCCAGGGCGTAGGCGCCGGCTCCGGCGGCTGCGAGGCCGCCGAGCGCCAGCACTCGGGTGGCGCGGTGGGGTGCCATCCGGTCGAGGATACTGTCGAGGTGAAACTGTCCCTCCGCTGGAAGATCATGGGCGGGTTCGGGCTCATGCTCCTGTTCATCGCCCTGCTCGGTTGGGTGACGCTCTCGCTCTTCGGCTCGGTCAGGGCCGTTCAGCGGAAGGTGTTCAGGGAGGCGATCCCGGCCCTCGTCGCGGTTGACGAGATCGTCCGCTCCTATACCGCACAGTCCGCTGCGGTCCGAGGTTCCTTGATCGGGAGCCTGGACGCGCTCCTCGATCGCTATCAGCGCGAGGTGGAGGTCGCCAAGCACTGGGAGACCCGGGCCCGCGAGTTGCTCACCGATGGTCACGAGAGTGAGCTCCTCGACAATCTGACCGAGGCCGGTAGCCAGTTCCATAGCCTCGTTGACGAAGAGGTGATCCCGAAGGCGGTGGCCGGCAACCGGGCACAGGCATTCCTGATCCTGGATCAGGATGGATCGAGGCTGATCCAGGACATCGAGGTTCAAGGGGAGCTCTTGCGGACGCTTCAGGAGCAGCGCCTCCAGGACACCGAGAACGAGCTCAGCTCTCGCTCGAGGCAGGCCCTGATCATCCTCGTGATCGTGCTCTTCGGGGTCGGCGTCGCGGGCATCGCGCTGGCGTTCCTCTTGCCGCGGCGCCTCTCACGTAACCTCTCGCGACTCGTGGAGGCGACCAGAGCCATCGGCCGCGGCGACTTCGAGCACGACGTGGGTATCCACTCCGGCGATGAGGTTGAGGAGCTTGCCACGCGGTTCACCGAGATGCAGTCGGGACTTCAGCGGCTTCAGCAGCTCGCTCTTCAGGATCGCGAACTTGAGATCGCGGCTTCGATCCAGCGGAACCTATTGATCCGCCACATCCCCCATAGTCCGGGACTCAAGATCATTCCGATGCAACGCCAGGCGAACCTGGTGGGAGGGGACTGGTACGACATCGACGTGACCCCTCAAGCCGCCACCGTAGTAGTGGGCGACGCCTCCGGAAAGGGCATCGCTGCCGCGCTCATGGCGACGGTCGCCCTCTCGTTCCTTCGCGCCGAGAAGGGCCTGGGGTCACTACCGAAGACGGTCATCGCTCGCACCAACGAGGCGCTGCTCGATGCCACCGACCCCGATTCGTTCACCACGTCGATCTACTCGGTCATCGACATCGCCTCGGGCGAGGCGCGCTGGCTGAACATGGGTCATCCGGCCCCCTTCCTCCTCCGGGGAACGGGGGTTGACGGAGACGATCCCCGCGGGTACTACGTGGAGGGACCCAGGAACCGGGTCCTCGGCTGGTTCGAGGATCCGGGCTTGAACGTGACCGTGATCCAGATGTCCCCGGGCGACCGCCTGATCTTCTACACGGATGGGTTCCTCGAGGCTAAGGCCCCCGAGGGGGAGGTTTTCGGGGAGCAGCGTCTCGCCGAAGCGATCGTGCGGCTGTCCCGCATGGGGACGGATCAGCTGGGCGAGCTCCTGGTTGGGGAAGTGGAGAGGTTCGCGGCCGGTAAGCTCGACGATGACCTCACCATGCTGATCGTGGAATATGAGGGCGCCGTCCAGCAAGATGACGGGTCGGCGGCGGCCCTGAACGTTTGAGAAGTGGCGGCTGAGAAGCTCAGACAGGAGAGGAAGCGTGGCACAGCAGAAGGTAGAGATCGAGATCACCGACGCGGGCTCGTACCGGGTTCTGAAGCCCACGGGCGACCTCGACGTCTATACCGTTGGATCCCTCAGAGACGCCATCGGCAGGATGATCGAGGAGGCCACGCCGAAGGTGGTGGTTGATCTCGACGGTGTGCCGTTCATGGACTCCTCTGGTCTCGGTGCGTTGATGGGCGGTGTCAGACGCCTTCGTGAGGCGGGGGGAGATCTCGCCATCGCCTGCACGCGCGAGCAGCACCTGAAGCTCTTCGCGATCACCGGATTCGGCGAGGGAGTATCGATCGCACCCACGGTCGAGGAAGCGGCGCAGGGCTTCCGCGGCTAGCCTTGCTTCGAGCCCCGGCGGATGGATGCAGTCGACCGGTTCCGCGAGATAGCTTTTCCGATCGTCCGGTTCGGGTCTTTCACCGCCAACGCGATCCTCTTCGGGCTCGTTCCGATCCTCCTCCTCGTATTGCGCCCCGGGTTCAAGCGCTTGCGCGGGGAGACCTGGGTCGAGGGACGGGCTGGGGATCCCGCTCCTGATCGGCCTGGGCGTTCTGCTCGCCGGCAAGGTCAAGAGCGTCGCCCTCAAGGGAACCGACGAGGACGGCCACGAGCCCTCGAGTGTCTTCTGGGGGATCTGGGCGGCCTTTGGGCTCGCGCTGCTGGCGACCAGCACCTAAGCGATCGGAGTGGTCGTCGTCACCGGGACGATCAACTCGTTCCTCCACGTGGGGATGCTGTCCGACCTCACAGGTACCGGATACGGACTCGCGGTCACGACCAAGATCGCACTCATGGCGGTCATCCTCGGGGCCGGCGCTCTTCACCGCTTCGCCATCCGCCGGCGCCTCGAGGCGAGATCCGGCGGGTCCGAAGGCAGCGCCGTCCAGGCGACGTTCCGCAAGCTGATCGCCCTCGAACTGGTCGTGGGGCTGGCGATCATGGGGGCAACCGGCGTGCTTACCAACCTCGGTCGTACGAAGCAGACCGTGCTCCATGGCCCCATCGGGGGCCCGCCTGCGGTGATACCAAAGGACTAGTGTCTAGTCCCTTTGGTCGCTTTGACACCACCCCGGAAGGCCAAGGAAACCCACCCAGAAAAAAGGTCTTAATGGGCTATCGGATTCGGTTTGGACGTTCCGTATCGTTTGCCCTCGGACGGGTGGGGCTAGGCAGCCCAGTTGGAACGGGGGTAGTTGCACGGTGGCGATCGCCGCGTACGAATTGTTCGATCTTACCGATCAGGATTGGCGGGCCCATGGGAAGTGCTCGGAAACCGATCCCGATCTGTGGTTCTCAGTAGGAGCGCGTGAACACAAGGCGGCCAAGATCATCTGTCGCTCGTGCCCTGTGAAGGATGCGTGCCTGGCTTACGCCATGGACGCTCCCGTCGACCACGGGATCTGGGGAGGACTCACCGAGAGGGAGCGCCGCAGGTACCGCCGTCAAGGGGGCGGAGAAGGGTGGCGCAGCGTACTCGAAGCGTCCGATCCTGGACCAGCGAAGGCGATGTTCAGGTGAGGATGCTGAGACTAGTTGCGCAGGGTTAGTTCGAGGATCTCGCACTCGTCGCGCCAGCGACGAGCAGTCTCTTCCGGTAGCCCCGGGATGTTTAGCCGCTTCTCTGCGAGCTTCTCCGCGCGTTCGTCCCA
>JAENWQ010000188.1 GCA_016649855.1 Actinomycetota bacterium
CACCGTGAGGCGCTGAGACGAGATCTCTCATCCGTTTCGACTCGTCCCTCCGGTCAGCCGTCAAGCACGGTTTCCGAATCATTCGATGGCATCCCCTGAACCGCGAGGCCGCCGCACTCACGTGGGCCGCCGAATAAGGAGACACGTCCTAGCTGCGGTCGTTCCAATCATGCGGTCAAGTCACGTCAATCTGCGTACCCGCCCATGGTGAGGGCCATGATCCCCTTGCCGGTGTGGAGACGGTTCTCGGCCTCCTGGAACACGACCGACTGGTCGCCGTCGATGACCTCGTCGGTGACCTCGTTACCTCGGTCGGCGGGGAGGCAGTGCATGTAGATGGCGTCGCCGGCGGCGATCTTCATGCGCCGGGAGTCGCAGATCCAGTCCTTGTAGCGGGCGTTGAGGGCAAGTGCCTCCTGCTCGTTGCCGAAGAGGTGCTCGGCGCCCCACGACTTCGGGTACACGACCTGGGCGCCCTCGAAGCCCGCGTCCATGTCCTCGACCTCGACGATGCTGCCGCCGCCTTCGGCGGCGAGCTCTTGCGCATGATCCATGACCGCGGGCATCAGACGGAACTCCGGGGGCCGGGCGATCGTTAGCTCGGCTCCGAAGCGGGGAAGGAGCAACGCAAGTCCCTGGGGGACGCTCATCGGCTTCGCGTAGGACGGCGCGAACGCCCACGACACGCAGATCTTCATGCCGGAGAGGTCCCTCGTGCCGAAGTGCTCCTCGATCGTCATGAGGTCGGCGATCTGTTGGGTCGGGTGATCGATGTCGCACTGGAGGTTGATGATCGGTTTGTCGGCGGCCGACGCGACCTCCCGCATGTAGGCATTGCCCTCGCCCGGAACCTTGTCGTGACGGATGGCGATCCCGTGGCCGTATGAGCTGAGGATGATGCCCATGTCGCGTGGGGCCTCCCCGTGCGCGATCTGCGAGGTCGCCGCGTCGATGAAGTGAGCGTGTCCGCCGAGCTGCGTCATGCCGGCCTCGAACGCGTTCCTCGTGCGCGTCGAAAGATCGAGAAAGATCATGAACAGCGTCTTGTCGGGCAGCAACCTGTGAGGCTCCCCGTTCTTGAACGCCGCCTTGAGCTCCGCGGAGACATAAAGGAGTTCAGTAAGTTCTTCGACCGACCAGTCGGCGGTCGAGATGTAGTCCTTGCCGGTAAGAGATGCGCGATCCACTAGAACTCCTCCATCCGTTTCCACAGCTTCGGAGCGACCTCGCGGCACTTTGCCCTCAGCTCTTCTTCATCAACTTCCGTGTGCTTGCCGTCCCGGACCACCCAGCGTCCGGCCACCATCACATCTCTGACCTTCGGTGTTCCGAAGATCAGATGACCCGCGAGATTCCCTTCGTCCAGAGGAGTGGGAGCCCGGTAGTCGAGCACGACGAGGTCGGCAGGGGCTCCTGCTGACAGTCGTCCCATCGCCGGTTCGCCGAACAGGGAGCCCGCGAGGATCTGTCCCTGAACGAGCCGCTGGATCGGGAAGTCGACCCCGGTCTCCCCCGACGCCTCGCGTGCTTTCAGGTAACAGGCCTTTGCCTCGGCAAGCATGTCGCCATCGATCCCATCCGTCCCGAGGGCCACGCGTTGTCCGAGCTTCAGGACCGGGGCGTAACCGACCCCGTTGTTCATGTTCGAGCGGGGGTTGTGCGCGACGAAGGCCCCCGACGCTCGCACGGCCTCGATCTCGGAATCGTCGAGATGTACGCCGTGGGCGATGAGATCGCCCTCGACCAATGCGCCGCGGCCGGCGAGTCGATGTGCCGTGCGGAGGCCGTACTTGTCGAGCGAGTCCTTCTCGTCGGCGGCATCCTCCGCGACGTGGATGTGTAGCGGCGCGCCGAGGTCCCGGGCGGCGGCGACCATGGCTTCCATCGTGGTGTCGCCGATCGTGAACGACGCGTGCCCCCCGACCATCCCTCTGATCAGGGGGCGATCGTTGGTCTGGATGAAACGAACGTTCTCGCTGACGCCGGCCGTGCCGCGTTCCTCGCCGTGCCGGTCGGTCACCTCGTAGCAGACGACTCCCCGCAGGCCGGAATCCGAGATGCCGCCGGCGACGAGGTCGAGTGACCCTTCGATCGACTCGGGAGAGGCGTGATGGTCCACGATCGTCGTGGTTCCCGCGAGCGCGGCTTCGAGTGCCCCGATCCGGGCCGACAACGAGATGGTCTCGGGACCCAGGGCTCGATCCAGACGCCACCAGACCCGTTCGAGGATCTCGATGAAGTTGCGTGGTGGATCGTGGGGGCCCGGCATCCCCCGGGCGAGACCCGAATAGAGATGGTGGTGGGCGCAGATGAGGCCGCCGGTGACCAGGCACCCGGAGACATCGACCACGGTTCCGCCGTCACCGCCGAAGCGGTCGCCGGCCACATGGACGTCGCGTCTGTCTACGGTCCCGCCTGAGAGGTCACAGACGACCCCGCCGGAGAGTGTTATCCCGGTCACCCTCGGCGAGCGGCTCTCGGGTGCGCCGCTTTGGCCGCGGCGGTGTCCTTCATCGGCAGCCTGGTGCGCCACTGCCCGTCGAACTTCTGACACGCCCCGGCGACGGCGGCCGCGGTCGGTACGAGGCCGATCTCGCCCACGCCCTTGGCGCCGTAAGGTCCTTCGGGTTGTGGCTCTTCGATGAAGATGCACTCGACCGGAGGCATCCCCTTGGCCGGGATGATGCCCTGGGACTTCAGGCTCGTGGTCTCGATGTGACCGTCCTTCGTGACGAACTCTTCGGTCAGCGAATGGCCGAGCCCCATGTGGATAGCGCCCTCCATCTGGCCCTCGAGCAGGTTCTGATTCATCACGCGCCCGACATCGTGCGCCGCGATCATCTTCTCGATGCGACCCTCGTCGTCGAGGATCGCGACCTGAACCCCCCATCCGTAGCAGATGTGGCTGCGCTTGAGGTCGGGGTCGTCCATCGGTTGGGTCAGCTTGAGCTCGAGCTCGCCGACGAACTCCTGTCCCGCGAGCTCGGCGATCCCGCCGCCGTTCAGATGCTCCTTCAGGCTTTCGCACGCCTTCTTGACGGCGAGGCCTCCGAGGAACGTTCCGCGCGACGCCGTCGTCTGACCGGTCTGGAACTCACGATCGGTGTCGACCGTCACCCGGATGTGCTTCAGCTCGATGCCTGCGGAATGCAGCTCTTCGACGGCGACCTGCTGGAGAACCGTGTGAACGCCCTGGCCCATCTCGGTCCACGAGTGCCTCAGCAGCAACGAGCCGTCATCCTGAACCTCGAGTGAGGCACGGCCGTACTCGGGGAGCCCGTTGCCGACCCCCACGTTCTTGACCGCGCCCGCGATACCGGCGAACTTCGCTGCCTTGTACTGATCCTTCACGGCCTCGAGGCATTTCTTGAAGCCGCAGCCTTCGCCGATGATCTGCCCGGTCCCAAACACGCTTCCGACCTCGAGGGCGTTCAACCAGCGGATGTCCCACCCGTCGATTCCAACCTTCTCAGCGAGGCGGTCGAGGCAACCCTCCATGGCGAAGTTCGCTTGATTGGATCCGAAGCCACGCATCGCGCCGCAGGGCACGTTGTTCGTGTACACGGCGTGGGCCTCGACGAAGACGTTAGCGACCTCGTAGGCGGAACAGGAGTGCCCGCACGCACGCTGTAGCACCTTGTCACCGACCGATGCGTACGCGCCGGTGTCCCCGATGATGCGCGCCTTGACCGCGGTGAGCTTGCCGGTGGCGTCGCAGCCGACCGTGTAGGTCATCTTGAGCGGGTGACGTTTCGAATGCATCCGGATCGACTCGTCGCGCGAGAGCGTCAGCTTCACCGGTACACCCGCCACGTGCGCGAGGAGTGCGGCATGACCGTTGATGCCGAGGTCCTCCTTGGCCCCGAACGCGCCGCCGTTGCTGACCAACGTGACCCGCACCTCATCCTCGGGACGACCGAGGATCCGGGCGATCTGCTTGCGGTCGTCCCAGACCCCCTGGCCCCCGGAGTACACGCGCATAAGGCCGCCCTCCGGCCACGCGAGCGAGGACTCCGGCTCGAGGAACGCGTGCTCGATGTACTGGGTCTGGAACGTCTCGGTCACGACGTGCGCCGAAGCCGCGAGCGCAGCGTCGACATCACCCCGGTCGATCACATGGGTCTTGAGGAGGTTGCCCTTGTCGTGGACCTTGGGAGCGCCCTCCTTGAGGGCCTCTTCGGGATCGGTGACCGGTTCCAGCACCTGGTAGTCGATCTCGATCGCAGCGGCAGCCTTGCGCGCCGCCCATCTCGAGGTCGCGGCGACCGCCGCGAGGACGTCTCCCACGTACCGGGTGGTCTCGCCCTCGGCAACGAGGACGGGCCAGTCGTTGTAGATCGCTCCGACGTCCCGCTCGCCCGGGACATCGGTTGCGAGGACGACCTTGATGACGCCGTCGATCGCCTTTGCCTTCGAGGTATCGATGCGCTTCACCACGGCTCGGGGATGATCGGAGAAACGCACCGCGCCGTGCAGCATCCCTTCCATCGTCATGTCGTTGATGAACGGCTTCTTACCGAGAGCAAGCTCGAACGCCTCGTACTTGGGGGTACGCGTCCCGATGCGGCCGGAGTAGTCGAGGCTCGGGACTTCGCCGCCGGCCAGGATGCGCCCGGCTGTTTCCACCGCGTCGATGACCTTGACGTAGCCGGTGCACCGGCACAGATTCCCCGCCAGCCCCTTGGCGATCTCGTCGCGGGTGGGGGCCGGGTTCTTGTCGAGGATGTTCTTCGCTTTGACGACGATCCCCGGCGAGCAGAAGCCGCACTGGGATGCGCCCGTCGCGGCGAAGGCGAGCGCGAACACTTCGCGGTCGTGGTCGGTCAGACCCTCGAGGGTCACGATCTCCTTGCCGGCGAAGGTCGTTGCCGCCTGCGAGCACGACACCCTCGCTTTCCCGTCGACGAGGACCGTGCAGGCTCCGCAGTAACCCTCGGGCTGACACCCGTCCTTGGCCGCGAGGAGCCCGAGCCGGTCCCG
>JAENWQ010000100.1 GCA_016649855.1 Actinomycetota bacterium
CCTTCTACGACCTCAGCGAGCGGGAGATCCTCCCCGAGGCCGCCCAATTGGCCAGCCTTGGCTGCGGCAACCCGACCGCGGTAGCCGAGCTCCGCGAGGGCGAAACCGTCCTCGACCTCGGTTCCGGAGGCGGGATCGACGCCCTCCTCTCCGCCCGCCGGGTCGGCCCCACCGGAAAGGTCTACGGGGTCGATATGACCGACGAGATGCTCGCCCTGGCGCTCGCGAACCGGGCCGAAGCGGGGATCGACAACGTCGAGTTCCTCAAGGGCTACATCGAGGCGATCCCACTGCCCCCCGCGACCGTGGACGTCGTGATCTCGAACTGCGTGATCAACCTCGCGGCCGACAAGGATGCGGTCTTCGCCGAAACCTTCCGGGTCCTCAAGCCGGGCGGCCGCCTGGGAGTCAGCGACATCGTCGCCAACAACGAATTGACCCCCGCCGACCGCCTGGCCAGGGGCTCCTACGTAGGCTGCATAGCCGGAGCCCTGTCATTCGCGGAGTACGAAGAGGGCCTCACCAAGGCAGGCTTCACCGAGATCTCGATCACCGCGACCCACGACGTAGCCGACGGCATGTCTTCCGCAATAATCCGGGCCACCAAGCCCTAGCCTTTGGCTGCAAGGCCCGGGAGGAAGCGGCCCCCCGGAGCGAACCCTCAAAACGCTCTGGGTGAGCGGAGCGGGGGCCGCTTCCTCCCGGAGCCGTCGCCCGGTTCCGGTCGTTTGACCCCCTAGGGGATGTGCCCTATCCTCTTGCACCTGCGCCCCCCTGGGGGGCGTTTGATTTCGGTGCCCGAGCCTGAACATGGCTCCGCTCGTCCAGACTCGGACGCCTCAACGCGCGGGAACAGATCTCGCGCCGCAACGAAGTAGCACCCCCAGTTCGGTGAGCTCCGCCAGGCCCGGTTGCCCCGGGAACCGTCGGAGTAGGGGTTCATCGCCGAACGAACGTGTCGCCGGGAGGACAAACCGGGCTACGCCCGGCCCTATCTTCCGGCCAGACCACGGAAAAAAGGCCATCCGGCCGCGACCTGTGCCCGCGGGCAACGGTCGCCCGGAACCGGTTTATAGAGGTGAAGTGACGTGAGCGCCCGGCGTTTGCCGGGCTCGGAGAAGAAAGGACGGTCGTGCCGACCATCCAGCAACTGGTCCGTCAAGGACGGCAGCTCAAGAAGGACAAGTCGAAGTCGCCGGCCCTCAAGGGGTCGCCGCAGCGCCGGGGAGTTTGCACCCGCGTTTACACGACCACACCCAAGAAGCCGAACTCGGCCCTCCGCAAGGTCGCTCGCGTCCGCCTCACCTCTCAGATCGAAGTCACCGCCTATATCCCCGGCATCGGCCACAACCTCCAGGAGCACTCGATCGTGCTCGTGCGCGGGGGTCGTGTGAAGGATCTGCCGGGGGTTCGCTACAAGATCGTCCGCGCCGCTCTCGACACCGCAGGTGTCCGGGACCGGGTCCAGTCCCGCTCGAAGTACGGGGCGAAAAAGGGCGGTGGCTAGACATGCCGCGTAAGGGACCTGCATCGCGCCGGGAGCTCCTTCCCGACCCGATCTACAACTCCCAGATGGTGACCCAGCTCACCAACCGCTTGCTCACCCGCGGGAAGCGCTCGATCGCCGAGAAGATCGTCTACGACGCACTCACCAAGGTGGCGGACAAGTCGGGCAAGGATCCGCTCCAGATCCTCAAGAAGGCTCTGGACAACATCAAGCCGTTGCTCGAGGTCAAGTCGCGCCGTGT
The DNA here is from genome assembly GCA_016649855.1 of Actinomycetota bacterium. Classification (GTDB taxonomy): domain Bacteria; phylum Actinomycetota; class CADDZG01; order CADDZG01; family WHSQ01; genus WHTI01. The sequence continues at coordinate 1,749 of JAENWQ010000100.1, forward strand.
TGGCGGCGCGACCTATCAGGTCCCCGTCGAGGTCCAGTCCCGCAGGGCCACGACGCTCGCCATCCGCTGGATGATCACCTTCGCCCGCGCCAGGCGCGAGCGGAGCATGGCGGAACGTCTCGCCGGCGAGATCCTCGACGCATCGGGTGGAGCGGGAGCAGCAGTCAAGCGCCGCGAGGACATGCACAAGATGGCCGAAGCGAACAAGGCGTTCGCTCACTACAGGTGGTAGCGGCTCGTCTCGACGAGACGCCAGAACAGAGGAACTGATGGCAGAGGCAGCTCAACAGCAGAAACAGGGCGCGCCGCCGCTCAAGCAGGTAAAGGGCGGTGGGGGTAACCCGAACATCCGGGAGTACCCGCTCAACCACACGCGCAATATCGGGATCATGGCCCACATCGACGCGGGCAAGACGACGACGACCGAGCGGATCCTCTATTACACCGGAAAGACCTACAAGATCGGTGAGGTCCACGAGGGTGGCGCGGTCATGGACTGGATGATCCAGGAGCAGGAGCGCGGCATCACGATCACCTCTGCCGCAACGACCTGTAACTGGAAGGGCTACTGGATCAACATCATCGACACGCCGGGACACGTCGACTTCACGATCGAGGTCGAGCGCTCGCTGCGCGTCCTCGACGGTGCGGTTGCGGTATTCGACGCCGTCGCAGGGGTCGAGCCGCAGTCGGAGACGGTCTGGCGGCAGGCCGACCGGTACCGCGTCCCCAGGATCTGCTTCATCAACAAGATGGACCGAACCGGGGCGGACTTCTACCGCTGCGTGAGCATGATCACGGACCGCTTGAACGGCCGGCCGGTTGTGATTCAGCTCCCCATCGGCAGTGAAGAGAACTTCCACGGAGTGGTTGACCTCGTCACGATGGTCGCTCACTACTGGCCGTCCGACGGTATGGGCGAGCAGTGGGAGGACCGTGCCATCCCGGATGACATGAAGGAGTCGGCCGAGAAGTACCACCACGACCTCGTAGAGTCCATCGCCGACTACGACGAACAGATCATGGAGAAGTACCTCAACGAGGAAGACGTCTCGATCGACGAGATCCGCAAGGGCCTCAGGACGGCCACGGTCGCGGGCGCGATCACCCCCATCCTCTGCGGCACTGCATTCAAGAACAAAGCGGTCCAGCCGCTCTTGGACGCGGTCACCTACTACCTGCCCAGCCCGCTGGACATCCCTCCATACGAGGGCAAGCACCCTGCCACGGGCGAGTCGATGGTGCGCAGGCCCGATGACAACGAGCCGTTCTCGGCCCTGGCGTTCAAGATCATGAGCGATCCGCACGTGGGTCGCCTGACCTACATGCGCGTCTACTCCGGAAAGCTCAAGAGCGGTGATTCGGTCACCAACACGACGCGCGGCCGCAAGGAGCGCATCGGTCGGTTGCTCCAGATGCACGCCAACCACCGCGAGGACAAGGAAGCGGTCTTCGCCGGCGACATCGTCGCGGTCGTGGGTCTGAAGCAGACCCTTACCGGTGACACGCTCTGTGACCCGAACCACCCCGTATTGCTCGAAGAGATGATCTTCCCGACCCCCGTCATCGACGTCGCGATCGAGCCGAAGTCGAAGCCAGACTCCGACAAGCTCGGCACCGCCCTCCAGCGTCTCGCGGAGGAGGACCCGACGTTCCGGGTTCACACCGACGAAGAGACCGGCCAGACGATCATCTCCGGCATGGGCGAGCTCCACCTCGAGGTCCTCGTCGACAGATTGATCCGTGAGTTCAATGTCGGCGCCAACGTTGGTAAGCCGCAGGTGGCCTACCGCGAGACCATCAAGGAGCCCGTCAAGAAGGTGGTCCTCCGCTACGTCAAGCAGACCGGTGGTAAAGGCCAGTACGCCCACGTGGTCATCGACATGGAGCCCACGGGCCCCGGCGGAGGCTACGAGTTCATCAACAAGATCACCGGTGGAAAGATCCCTACCGAGTACATCCCGGCCGTCGATCAAGGCGCCCAGGAGGCGATGGCTTCCGGAGTCCTGGCCGGGTATCCGATGGTCGACACCCGCATCACGCTGGTGGACGGCTCGTACCACGACGTCGACTCTTCCGAGATGGCGTTCAAGATCGCCGGATCCATGGTCCTCAAGGAGGCCGCGCGGAAGGCGAAGCCGGTGCTCCTCGAGCCCGTGTTCGACATCGAGGTGGTCACTCCCGACGAGTACATGGGCGACGTGATGGGTGACCTGTCCAGCCGGCGCGGCAAGATCGGTCACATGGAACAGCGCGGTACCGACCAGATCATCAAGGCCCAGGTACCGCTTGCGGAGATGTTCGGGTATGCGACCGAACTCCGCAGCCGTACGCAGGGTCGAGCAACCCACTCGATGCAGTTCGCTTCGTATCAGGAAGTACCGAAGTCGATCGCCGATCAGGTGATCGCACAGGTTCGTGGTGAAGCCCCGGAAGACAGCAAGTAAAGGAAGAGGGAGAGAGGACGATGGCAAAGGCAAAGTTCGAGCGCACCAAGCCTCACGTAAACATCGGCACGATGGGTCACATCGACCACGGTAAGACGACCCTTACTGCTGCCATCACGAAGGTTCTGCACGACAAGAACCCAAACGTCGCATTCACGGCGTTCGATCAGATCGACAAGGCTCCGGAAGAGAAGGAGCGCGGCATCACGATCGCCATCGCTCATGTCGAGTACGAGACGGACAACCGTCATTACGCGCACGTCGACATGCCCGGTCACGCCGACTACATCAAGAACATGATCACGGGTGCCGCCCAGATCGACGGCGCCATCCTCGTGGTCTCGGGGGCCGACGGTCCCATGCCCCAGACGCGTGAGCACGTGCTGCTTGCCCGTCAGGTCAACGTTCCTTACATCGTCGTCGCTCTGAACAAGGTTGACATGGTGGATGATCCCGAGCTCCTCGACCTCGTCGAGCTCGAGGTTCGTGAACTCCTCAGCGAGTACGAGTACCCCGGCGATGACACCCCGGTCACGCGCGTCTCTGCGCTGAAGGCGCTGGAGGGTGACGAGGAAGCCGCCAACGGCATCATGGAGCTGATGAAGAGCGTCGATGAGTACATCCCGACCCCCGAGCGCGACACCGACAAGCCGTTCCTCATGCCGATCGAGGACGTCTTCACGATCACCGGTCGTGGCACCGTCGTCACCGGTCGTGTCGAGCAGGGTGTGCTGAAGGTCGGTGAGGAGATCGAGATCGTCGGCATCGAGCCCACGACTTCGAAGACCATCGTCACGGGCATCGAGATGTTCCGCAAGATGCTCGACGAGGCACAGGCCGGCGACAACGCGGGCATCCTGCTGCGAGGCACCAAGAAGGATGAGGTCCAGCGCGGCCAGGTCCTCTGCAAGCCCGGCTCGATCACCCCGCACACCAAGTTCACGGCCCAGGTCTACATCCTGAGTAAGAACGAGGGTGGCCGTCACACGCCGTTCTTCAACAACTATCGCCCGCAGTTCTACTTCCGGACCACGGACGTCACCGGTTCGGTCCAGCTGCCGGACGGCACGGAGATGGTCATGCCCGGTGACAACACCGAGATGACCGTTGAACTGATCCAGCCGATCGCTATGGACGAGGGTCTGCGTTTCGCCATCCGTGAGGGTGGCCGCACCGTGGGCGCCGGCCGTGTCGTAAAGATCCTCGAATAGCTCGAATAAGAGAGAGAGACGAGACCTTAGATGGCGAACGGGATGAAGATCAGGATCAGGCTCAAGGCGTATGACCACGAGGTCATCGATCAGTCGGCACGCAAGATCGTCGAGACGGTGACCCGTACAGGCGCAACCGTCAACGGCCCGATCCCCTTGCCGACCGAGCGGTCGGTGTACACGGTCATCCGCTCGCCTCACAAGGACAAGGACTCGCGCGAGCACTTCGAGATGCGTACGCACAAGAGGTTGCTCGACATCGTGAACCCGACGCCCAAGACGGTCGATTCGCTCCAGCGTCTCGACCTGCCTGCCGGCGTCGACATCGAACTCAAGCTGTAAGACAGAGAAAGCAGAGGAACTGAGACATGACTAAAGGCATCCTCGGTCGCAAGATCGGGATGACCCAGGTCTTCGATGAGGACGGGCACGCAATTCCGGTGACCGTTGTCGAGGCGGGGCCATGTCGGGTCGCACAGGTGAAGACGCCGGAGAAGGACGGGTACACGGCCATCCAGCTCTCCTTCGGCGCGCCGAAGCGGGTCACGAAGCCCCTCGCGGGTCACTTCGCCAAGGCGAACATCGACCCCGCCCGGTACGTCGTCGAGCTCAGGTTGGACGAGTTGGGCGAGTACACCCTCGGCGGTGAGATCCTCGCCGATGTGTTCGACGCCGGTGAAGTCGTGGACGTCGTCGGTGTGACCAAGGGGAAAGGTTTCGCCGGCGGCATGAAGCGTCACAACTTCTCCGGTCTGGGTGCCGGCCACGGTGTCCAGAAGAAGCACCGTTCTCCCGGTTCCATCGGTGCGTGCGCAACGCCGGCTCGGGTTTTCAAGGGGACCCGGATGGCGGGGCACATGGGGCATCGCAGGGTCACGACGCTGAACATGAAGGTCATCGCGGCGGATCCCGAGCGCAACCTGCTCCTCCTGAGAGGTGCCGTTCCCGGCCCCAAGGGTGGGCTTGTGATGGTTCGTTCGGCGGTCCGGATCCGGCAGCGCAACAGCGGAAAGAAGGCCTCCTGATGGCGAAGCTACAGGCGAAGGTCCTGGATGGCGCCGGCAAGTCCACGGGACAGAAGGATCTGCCCGAGGGACTCTTCGGCGGCAAGATCAACTCGGCTGTTATGCACCAGGTCGTGCGCGCCCAGCTTGCCGCCGGGCGTTCCGGCACCGCATCGACGAAGACGCGCTCCGAGGTCCGCGGTGGGGGAAAGAAGCCGTGGCGCCAGAAGGGCACCGGGCGAGCTCGCCACGGGTCCAGCCGAAGCCCCATCTGGGTCGGTGGTGGCGTGGTCTTCGGGCCGAAGCCGCGTGACTACAACCAGCGTCTTCCCAAGAAGATGCGCAAGGCGGCGCTCCGCAGCGCTCTTGCGGACAAGGCCGGAGACGGCCGCGTCTTCATCCTCGACGGTTACACCGGCGAGAAGACGAAGGATGCCGCCGCATGCCTCAAAGGCGCGGGCCTCGAGGGCAGGATTCTTCTGGTCCTCGACCCCGGCGAGCAGGCGTCTGAGCTCGTCGATCGCTCGTTCCGGAATCTGCGGAAGACGGCGTTCTCGTTGTTCCGGTCGCTGTCGACCTACGACGTGCTGGTGGCCGACGACGTTGTGTTCACGTCTTCCGCCTTCGAGCACTACATCAAGAAGGACCAGGTGCCGGCCAATCGTGTCTCCGATGACGACTTCGTCGTCGAGGGCAAGGCCGCGGCCGAGAAGCGAGAGGCCGATGCTGCAGAGGCGGCCAAACAAGTTAAGGATGAGGAGGTGACCTCGTGAGCGGTTCTACCAAGCCCGATCCGCGCGACGTGATCCTCGCACCGATCGTGAGCGAGAAGTCGTATTCGCTCTTGGACCAGAACTCCTACACGTTCAGGGTGCATCCCAAGGCGAACAAGACCGAGATCCGCCAGGCGGTGGAGAAGATCTGGGACGTCAAGGTCGTGAGCGTCAACACCCTGAACCGCAAGGGCAAGACCAAGAGGTTCCGGTTCGAGGAGGGCAAGCGGTCCGACACGAAGCGGGCGATCGTGAAGCTCGCCGAGGGCGACTCCATCGAGATCTTCGAGCAGCAGGCGTAAGGGGAAGAGATGCCGATCCGTAAATCAAAGCCGACCTCCCCGGGACGCAGGTTCCAGTCCTATTCGGACTATTCCGAGCTCACTCGGGATAGGCCCGAGAAGTCTTTGCTGGAGCCCAAGCCCAAGAAGGCCGGGCGTAACAACTACGGCCGCATAACCACGCGCCATCAGGGCGGCGGGAACAAGGTGCGTTACCGCAGGGTCGATTTCCGTCGCATCAAGGACGGGGTCCCCGCGAAGGTCGCCCACGTCGAGTACGACCCGAACCGCAACGCACGGATCGCCCTCCTTCACTACAAGGACGGGGTGAAGGCGTACATCCTCATGCCCAACAGGGTGAAGGTCGGCGACGTGATTCAGTCGGGACCGGGTGCAGACATCCGCCCGGGCAACGCTCTGCCGCTTCGGAACATCCCGGTCGGTACGGTGATCCACAACGTCGAGCTGAAGCCCGGCGCGGGCGGCAAGATGGCTCGTAGCGCCGGCTCGTCGGTGCAGCTGGTGGCCAAGGAAGGCAAGTACGCCACCCTCCGTCTCCCCTCGGGTGAGATGCGGATGGTTCCGCTCGATTGTCGGGCGACCATCGGAGAGGTCGGCAATGCGGAGGCCGAACTGATCTCGATCGGGAAGGCGGGACGTAACCGCTGGAAGAACAAGCGCCCGTCGGTCCGAGGCGTGGTCATGAACCCTGTGGATCACCCGCTCGGTGGTGGTGAAGGTAAGTCATCCGGTGGACGTCACCCGGTTAGCCCTTGGGGCAAGAAAGAGGGCCGGACCCGGAAGAAGAAGCACTCCGACGACCTCATCATCCGTCGTCGCGGCAAGAAGAGGGGACGTTAGAGATGCCTAGGAGTCTGAAGAAAGGTCCCTTCGTGGACGATCACCTGCTGGTCAAGGTGATCCAGATGAACAAGAAGAACGAGAAGCGTGTGATCAAGACGTGGTCGCGGCGCTCGACGGTCATCCCCGACATGGTCGGTCACACGATCGCGGTCCACGACGGACGTAAGCATGTCCCCGTCTACATCACTGAGTCGATGGTCGGTCACAAGCTGGGCGAGTTTGCCCCGACGCGCGCCTTCCGCACCCACGGTGGCTCCTCCGAGCGTTCGACGAGGGTGGCGAAATAGTGGCTAGGAAGATCGCAGCAGACGCGCCCGAAGCGATAGCGACGGCCCGGTTCATCCGGATGTCGCCTACGAAGGCGCGCCAGGTCGTGGACCTGATCCGGGGCCGCCACATCGACGATGCCCGTCGCGTGCTGGCCTTCACGAGCAAGGCGGCGACCGAGCCGGTTGCCAAGGTGCTCGAGTCGGCCGTGGCCAACGCCGAGCACAACCGCGGCCTGATCGCTGACGAGCTCATGGTGGTGCGGACGTGGGTCGATGAGGGCCCGACGCTCAAGCGATTCCGTCCACGTGCGATGGGACGCGCGACCCGCATCCGCAAGCGGACGTGTCACATCTCGGTCGTCGTGGGACGCCCGGGCCTCGAGGGCTTCGTCGCTCCCGCGACCGAGGAGGACGAGACCGAGGCTCCGAAGAAAACCACCGCCAAGAAAACCACCGCGAAGAAAACCACCGCCAAGAAAACCACCGCGAAGAAAACCACGAAGAAGAAGACTGAGGAGGGCGAGTCCTAGATGGGTCAAAAGGTTCA
>JAENWQ010000068.1 GCA_016649855.1 Actinomycetota bacterium
AAGCCTTCACTCCCTCGCCGGTGTAAGCGTGAGGCACTCCGACCACGGCGGCCTCTGAGACTCGAGGATCCTTGAGCAGCGCTGCCTCGACCTCCGAAGGGAACACGTTGAACCCCGACACGATGATCAGCTCGCGCTTGCGATCGACGAGGTAGTAGAACCCCTCTTCGTCCTGTACCGCGATGTCCCCGGTGTGGAACCACCCGTCCCGGAGGACCGCGGCGGTCTCGTCGGGACGATGCCAGTAGCCCCCGAACACGTTCGGGCCTCGCACCACGACCTCCCCCGGATCGCCCAGGGCGACCTCGTTCCCCGCCTCGTCCAGTAGTCGAACCTCGACCCCGTCAAGCGGCAAGCCGACGGACCCGGGTCTCGGATCGGACGCCATCCTGTTGCTCATCAGCGCCGGGGACGTCTCGGTGAGCCCGTATCCCTCGTAGATCTTGACGCCGGTGACCGCGGCGAACGAGGTCAGGACCTCGGGCTTCAGGGGGGCGGCTCCGGAAACCGCCAGGCGGACCGCCGAGAGGTCGTACTGCTCGACCCCCGGGGTGTTGACCATCGCGAGGTACATCGTGGGGGCACCGAACAGGACCGTTGCCCTATGTTCCACGATGGAGCGGAACGCGGGCACGGGATCGAACCGCTCGACGAGGATCCCGGTGGCTCCGTTCTTGACGAGGAGCGCGAGCGTCACGTTCAAACCGAAGATATGGAACAGCGGCAGCCCCATGAACAGCACGTCGTCCTCACCGACGGTGTCCTCGGGGATCGCCATCTGCTGCTCGACGTTGGCGACGAGGTTCCCGTGCGACAACATCACGCCCTTGGCTTCACCGGTCGTTCCCGACGTATAGGAGAGCACCGCGAGGTCATCGGGCTCTGCTTCGACCACCCCGAAGTCAGATCCGGAGTCGTCTGCCCCGGGGAGGTCCCCGTCGGCGAAGACGTGTTCGACGCGGACCCGAGCGGCGGCCTCTACCGCCTGGGCGCCGAGGGGAGGAAGCGCGATGAGGACCTTGGGCTTCGCGTCCGTGAGGATCCCGGCGATCTCTCCGGCCGTAAGCATGACGTTCAGAGGAACGACCACGGCTCCCATCATAAGGATCCCGAAATAGGCGGCGGCGAACTCGGGCACGTTGTGGATGGCGATCGCCACCCGGTCCCCTCTGCTGACACCCAGAGCCCCGAGCCCACGGGCGATCCTCGACGCCTCCGACAGGAGACGCGCGTAGTCCCAGGCGGCTCCGCCCCCGGCTGGGATGAGCGCTGTCTTGTCCGGGAGGCGGGCGGCGGTATCGACGAGCATCGAAGCGATGTTCACAACTCCATTGTTACCCAGTCCGGGGTGCTCTGCAAACAATTGCAAGCACTAGATAGCCGATTGTTAACGCTAAGCAAGCCCGGTGATCCCGCCGATCGGAGGCAGATACCCCAATAATTACCGCTAAAGGAACCGGGTGCTCCCGCCGATTGGAGGAGTGAAGGTCGACCCCGGAACCCACGCCTCCCAGCGATTCGTCTCGACGGATCGCCGACTAAGAAGGTTTGGTTCGGAGCCTCCCAGCCCACTCTCGGGTCGGCCTCTCAAGAACGCCCCCGCGGAAGCGGGGGCGTTCTTGCATCCGGGGGTGTACGGCGTGTAAAGGGGCGGTAGCCACTACGATGCCCTGTATGTCTGCACCTACCCCGTCCCCCGTCCCCTCGAACCCGTCGGTCCAGTGCTCCACCGGCCCCTTCTGGGCGTTCGAGCTCGAAGCGGCCATGGACGCCCTGGCGGAGGCAGGATTCAAGGACATCGAGCTGATGGTCACGAGGGATCCCGCCACCCAGGAGCCCGATCTCCCCCTCAAGCTGGCCACCGAGCGGGGCCTCAGGATCGCCTCGATCCACGGTCCCTTCCTCGTCATAACCAAGAGCGTCTGGGGCATGGAGCCGATCGAGAAGATCCGCAGGGGTGCCGAGATGTGCAAGGCCGTGGGGGCGACCTCCTACGTCGTCCATCCCCCCTACCTGTGGGAGCGCGACTACGCCCGCTGGGTCACCGAGGAAGCGGAGGAGTTCTCGGCCGAGCACGGCGTAACCGTAGTGGTCGAGACGATGTATCCGAAGTGGGTGGCAGGCCGGAGGATCCGCGCGTACCGGTGGCTCGAACCGCAGGCGCTGGCAGACGCCTCACCGCACGTCGCCCTCGATACGAGTCATCTCACGGTGTCGCGCGAGGACATCATCGATGCCTACCGGATCCTTTACCCCAAGCTCCGCCACATCCATCTGTCTAACAACAACGGAGATGGAAAGGACGGGCATCTCGAGGTCGAACGGGGCATCCTTCCCTTAGATAGGTTCCTCGAGGAGCTTCGACGCACGAACTATCCGGGGAGCGTGTCTCTGGAACTTTCGGTCCGCAGATACATCGAGAAGCCGGCCGATCTCGTCGACATGCTGCGTAGGAACAGGGAGTTCGTGGAACGACACCTCCACGGTACGAACAAGCTTCAGAAAGGGTTACCGAGAGATTGAAACCGATGAGCCAGCGGGTGCTGATCGTGGACGACACCGACCACGTGCGCGAGATGCTCGAGGCGATGCTCGAACTAGACGGCTTCGAGGTTGTGGGGGCGGCCGCGACGGGCGAAGAGGCGGTCGAGCTGGCGGCGACCACCAGGCCCGATGTGGTCGTGATGGACTACAAGATGCCCGGTATGGACGGTCTCGCCGCGGCCCGCGCCATCAGGAAAGGGCGGCCGGATCAACCGATGATCCTCTACACGGCTTATCTCGATGCCGCCCTCGAGGCCGAGGCGAAGCTCTCCGGCATCGCGCTGTGCATCGGCAAGGTCGAAGGGCTCGGAGAGCTCGAACGCCACATCACCGAGCTGTGCCGCGACTTCGCTCCCTGAAGAAGAACTCCCCTTATCCTGGAGCCATGAGAAGGAACACGCTCTACGCGATCATCTTGCTCCTCATGGCGATCTCGATCGCCGGGACGATCAGCGTCGTAAAGATGTGGGGCGGGTTCTAGCTGGGCGCTAGCGTCCGACCTCGCCCCGCGAGGTGCCATGGTCCGGTTTCTGTCGGACCCCATGCCTATGTTGACCCTGGGGTTTCGCCACCCGGGAGCCCCAATGGATTCCCGCGGTTGCTTCGGCGGGGCCGCGTACAATAAAGGTGGCTGCCGGATCGTCCGGGCCTGATTCAGGAGGATTAGTTGGTTCAGCGAGCGCGCCCGACGGCGACGTCGAACTTTGGCGTTGGCCGCCGCGAGAGCCACGATTCGACTGCCTTCTACGGGCGCTTCACTCCGCCGGTGATCTCGGATGAGGAAGAGGTGAACCACCCGAGGAAAAGCAGCATCAACAAGGTTTTCGTGAAGGACGCCAGGCGGATGCGGGAGGACATCGAGGACAATTCCGTCGCTCTGGTTGTAACCTCTCCCCCCTATTTCGCGGGCAAGGAATATGAGGAAGCCCTCGGCGTCGGTGACGTGCCCGAGAACTACCTCAAGTACCTCGACCTCCTTCACGAAGTCTTTCTGGAGTGCAAGCACGTGCTCGAACCAGGGGGCCGGATCGCGGTCAATGTCGCGAACCTCGGGCGTAAGCCATACCGTTCTCTTGCTGCAGACGTGATCGGCATCCTTCAGGACCTCGGACTACTACTTCGTGCCGAGATCATCTGGGTGAAGGGTAAGGGTGCCGGAAACTCGACCGCGTGGGGTTCATTCCAAAGCGCGGCAAACCCCGTTTTGCGCGACCTGACCGAACGGATCATCGTCGCAAGCAAGGGCCGGTTCGATCGAGCGATCCCAAGGAAACAGCGCGCGCTCGAGAACCGTCCCTCTGAAGGATCGCTCTTTAGGGAAGAATTTATGGAGGCAACCGTGGATGTGTGGGACATTCCGCCCGAGAGCGCCACCCGGGTCGGCCATCCAGCGCCCTTTCCGGTAGAGCTTCCCCAGCGATTGATCGACCTCTACACGTATCGCGGAGACCTCGTTCTAGATCCATTCGTGGGATCGGGGTCAACGCCGGTCGCAGCCGTTCGCACAGACCGCCTATTCGTTGGCTACGACCTTGACCGAACCTACAAGAACATTGCCATGAAGCGCGTGCAGGACGAGCACGAGCGTCTAGGTCGCCTAGAGGACTACCAACGCAGAAAGGTCGTTCTTCCCGCAACTCCCCAACCGGGTCCTAAGGATGAGGACCCTCAGGCACGGGCCGTGCGCGAAGGGCGCAAGGCGCGAGAACTTGCAGGAAAACTTCTCGAGACAGCTGGATTCCAGAAGATCCAAGAAGAGCGACGTTTCCCCGGCGGCGTCGAGGTCAACTATGTGGCCGAGGATCAGCAAGGGCACAGATGGTTCTTTGACGTCTCAGGGGCTTTCACGAGTACGCGGGGCGGGCTTCGAAGGACAGACACTGTGTGGAAGGCTTTGGGGAAGGCTGCCGTTTTGGCGACAACCCAGACCGACCCCTACACTCTCGTCTTTCTCACGACCGACCTCCCGGCATCCGGTAGCAGCGGAGACGCTGCTCTCAAGGCAGCGATGAAGGGAAAGGTTTGTTTCGATGTGATCGAGATGCTCAATCCAGATCACCAGCAACGACTATATGGATACGCAGTCGGAACCTCGATCCACCCTCCTAGGAGAAAGTCCCCTTCCGCAATCTGAGGTTCGTGATCAGCATCTGCTGGATCGTGTCACGGATCGAATCGGTGAGATCGAAGACCAGCATCGCGTCATCGGCAGCATCATCCGGGTAGTCTTCCATCGCGATCGGCTCGCCGAACTCGATGATCCACTTGCTCGGCAGCGGGATGAGCCCCAACGGTCCCAGTAGGGGGAACGTCGGAGTGATCGGGAAGTAGGGAAAGCCGAGCGCCTTGGCGAGTGGCCTGACATCGGCGATCATCGGATAGGTCTCTTCGGCTCCGACGATCGCTACCGGGATGATCGGAACCTTGCTTCTTAAAGCGACCTCGATGAACCCACCGCGGCCGAAACGCTGGAGCCGGTAGCGGTTCTTCCAGCCCTTGCCGACGCCCTTGAATCCTTCGGGGAACACACCGACGAGCTCGCCACGGCGCAGCAGCTCGAACGCGTCCTCGTCACAGGCGACCACGTTGCCGGACTTGCGGGCAAGCGAAGAGATGAACGGGGTACTCCATACCAGGTTCGCCCCGGTGTTGCGGATGATCCTGTGCTCCGGATGTTCGGACGCGACCGCGTGTTGCAGCATCACCGCGTCAAGAGGGATCGTTCCCGAGTGATTGCCCACGAGTAGCGCGGGTCCGTCGGAAGGGATGCGATCCATCCCGATCGTCTTCACCCGGAAGTAGTCCTCGTAAAGGGGCCGCGCGATCGGCATCAGGATGTTCCGGTACAACTCCTCGTCGAATCCGAAGTCGTCGATCGCATAGCTCCCTGCGAGGCGGCGGGCGAAGAAGTTCCGGAGCCTCTCGACCGGATCGGTGGATGACTCCTCGACGCGAGCCCGCGTCGTTTTCCGGCGCGCCTTCTCGGTTGCCTCGGCGCGAGTCTCCTCGCGTCCGCCGTGGGTCCGGCAGAACCCCGAGAGCCCGACAGACTGCCTCTTGCAGCGCTTGCCGTCCCTGGTCGTCGCCCGACATCGGTTCGGGCCGGGCTGACCACGTCCATCGATCGGGATGATCTCTGCCTCAGGCATCGGTCGTCTTCCGTTCGCGCTCGGCCTTCGTCCTCAGGTACTCGAACAGCTCGCGCTCCCAGGTCGGATGCGCACTGGGCTCCGGGGGGTGATCCTTGTCGCGGTGATCGCGGAAATCCTCGATCGCCTGCTCGGTCGTGTAGCGCGGTTGGAAGCCGAGGTCGCGGAGCGCTCGAGACGTATCTACGACGCGCCCGTTCACCAGAAGCTTCAGCTGGTCACCCGGGAAATCAACGAGATCGAAACGGCGCAGCAGTTCGGCCGCGGCACCTGCCAGCGGCACCAGCAAAGGCAGCTCGACGCGCCCGAGCATCCGGATCGCCTTGGAGAGATACACGACCCCGTCGGAGGCGATGTTGAAGATCCCCCGGGAGTCCATCGAGAGAGCGCGGTAAAGAGCCTCGACCGCGTCTTCCTCGTGAAGCAGTTGTAAGCGCGGGTCGAAGCCGAGCGCGGTCGGGATCACCGGCAGGGAGAGGTACTCGGTGAGCGACGTTCTCACGGTGGGACCGATGACGTTCTGGGTCCGGAGGATCGACAATGCCACGTCCGGTCTACGACGTCCGAAGTCGCGCACATAGGTCTCAGCCTCGGCGCAGTCCTTCCCATAACCGGAGAGATGCGCTTGCCGCTCCGAGTAACTCTCGGGGATCAGGGATGGTTCACCTGCGTGAGATCCATAGACCGCGGTGGACGACTTCACCACGACCTTCTTAACCCGCGTCGCGCGCTGCGCCGCGGCGAGAAGCTGCATCGTCCCGATGACGTTGCTCTCCTTCATCTGCGAACGACCGCCGAGTCTGCCCGGACTCGAAGCGATGTTCGTATGGACGATCGTGTCGACCTTCGTCGCCTCGAGGATGCGGGCGACCAGAGGATTACGGATGTCTGCGCGGATGAACTCGAGACCCTCGATCGGGATCGGAGGCTCCTCGAGATCAACGCCGACGAGGTGCTCGACCCCGGGGTCGTTCTCGAGTCGCTTCGCCAGGCGAAGGCCCAGGAACCTCGACGTGCCGGTGATCAGTATGCGGCGGCGGCCCTTGTTCTCATCGGTGGTACCGGTGCTCTCAGTCATGAGGCCACGCTACCCCGATGAAGGACCGACGATCGCGGTCGAGCCGGCCCTGGCTCTCAGCTGGGCGGCCGCGTCTCCCTTGTTCACCGAGAGCGACAGGTACCGATAAGAGTCCTCGACGAGGACGAACTCACCCTGCTCCACGTGCGAGTAGGAGGCACCGAGGCCGATGTTGAGGCGGTGCCCTTCGATCCTGACCTCGAGCCGTGCCGCATCCTCGAGACCCACCTGAGCAAGCTGTTGCCGCCCGAGGTTCAACTGGAGATTCCCGAAGCGATCGACCTGGAGGGCTTCGGCATGGAGGTGGTCGTCGTGGATCCACGCGGCGGGGATCTCCAAGGGGACCAGCTCGTCGATCTTGAGCTCCGCCCCCAGATCCGACGGGTCAACGCCGGCCGCGAGGTGAGCGGTGGCAGGAGCGAAGACGTCCCTCCCCTGAAAGGTGCGTGAGATCGGGCGCAGGAGGAACGACTCATCGCTGATCTCGTGAACGCGCTTGATGCCGCCCGACGACTCCGCGGCCGGGATCAACACACCATTGTCCGGGCCCACGAAGTGCTCGCCCCATCCGGTCTCGATCGCGATCGCCTTGCGGCCGGAACCAACGGTGGGATCGACGACCGCGAGATGAACCGAGTCGGGGAGGAACGGAAGCGACTGCTGCAGGACGATCGCCCCGTGCCGGATGTCCTGACGCAAGATGTTGTGGTCGATGTCGATGATCTTCAGATGCGGGGCGATCCGGAGCATGACCCCGTGGCAGACCCCGACGAACTCGTCCTCGAGCCCATAGTCGGAAAGGAACGTGACGATCCCCGGATTCTTCACAGGCGGCATCCTATCCAGAGAGCCCGCTGACCATTGACTAGGGTTTTGACGCTCCCTATGCTCCAGAGACCCCGCTCCGCTCGAGAGCGACGATGCTCGGAGAGACGTGAACCAGCTCCTCGTTATAGACCAGGAATGGCAAGACCAGGCCGCTTGCAGGCAGATCCCGGTCGAGACCTTCTTCCCGCCTGCCGAACAGGAGGCCACCGACGCCAAATCGGTATGCCTCGGCTGCTGTGTCAAGAACGAGTGCCTCGAGTTCGCCATCCAGGCGGGAGAGCGGTTCGGGATCTGGGGCGGTCTCACGCCCCAGGAACGGCGCTCGCTGGTCGCACGGCGACGCAGCAGGGCAGCCCTCCTCGAAACCGCTACAGAATAAGCGGGGTTCGAGTTACTTACCCTGCTGACGACGCTGCCAGCGCGTCTTCTTCAGCATCTTGCGGTGCTTCTTCTTGCGCATCTTCTTGCGGCGCTTCTTCACCAGTGACGGCATCCGTTACCCCTTCCCTAGATAGCGTTTCGGCGTGTCGGTCATGCGGTCCCGAACAGTTGCCTCAGGTCGACGGGACCCTTGGCCCGCCCCGAGATGTCCATGCGGATCGAGCCAAGACGGAGGCCTCTGACGCCTTCGCTCACCGGAGAGATCATCCGCAGGATGTCCTCCCCCGAGTCGTACTCGAGCACGCCGATACCGACGCAGTGGCCGTCCCCATCCTCCATGCCCACGACGAGTTCGTCGAGCAGGGCCAGATCGAACTCTGGGGGCAGCGTGGGCATGAATACCGTCGGCTTCACCCTCCAGCGAGACGATCCGTGGGCGAAGTAGGCGGCGAACGCCTCCTCGCGGGACTGCATCCGCTCGTCCACGGACCTCGACCGAACCTCCGGGGCCACCTCCAGCTCGATCACTTCCGCGGCGGTGAACCTCTGAGCCAGACCGACCACCGGCTCGAGCTCGCCACCCCGCTCGAACGCGACCACGAAGTCGGGGGAGATCAGATCCAGCTTGAAGTACTTGAGTGTCTGTCCATAGATCCCCGACACCAGGCTCGACGAGTCGATAACGATGAGGTCGCAGCCCCTGGCACGGGCCTGGTTCACGAGCTTCATCGTGCTGGTGATCAGGGGCAGCAGGTGCCCTTTGGGGATCATGGAACCGACGAACCCGAGGCCGTCGGCCACCCGTAGCCCTTCGGGAGAGAACTCCGTCGCCGCGTCGACGAACCGCAGGCCGGTCGTGGTCGGAGGCCCGATCGTGGACTGGACGACGTCGGCATCGACGATCGCGGTCCGAAGGCCGGCCGCGACGGCTCGCTTGGCCAGCTCGAGACCAAAGGTCGTCTTGCCTGAATCGAGGGCCCCCATGAGGAACACGGCGCCTGGATTCTCGATCAGCCGGTCGACGGCCCTTTCCATCTCACTCTTCATATGGATCCTTTTCTTGTCCCGACAACAAAAAACCGCCCCCGAAGGAACGGTCTTGACCTCCTGGTGACTCTGCACCGGCGTGGCCTCGCCCGGACCTACGCTGCGCCGAGATCGCCGGCGCCTGGAGGGTCAGCCTGCGTCCATGTACCTCTCGTCGAGATACCTGCGGGCGTCTTCTTCCCTTATGCGATACCCACGGCCTACCCGGACGGCGCCGAGCTGACCGGACTTGATCAACCGGTAGACGGTCATGTTGGACACCCTGAATCGCCGCGCAACCTCGGCAACGGTGAGAAACATGGAAGTCATCCCCGGCTCGCTCATAGTGGAGGGCAGTATAGCAAGGCTCGTTTCCCCAGGTCAGAGGGCATTTTTGGGCCAGCACTACATCTCGCCGGCGAGGATCTCCTCGAAGAGGCGCCACGACGGTTCGTAGAGGCCCGGGGGGCGGTTGTCGTCGAGCGGGACCGCCCACATGTCCTTGCCCTCGGCCCAGGCGACGGCCAGGGCCGGGTCGTTGATGTCGATCACCGCCACCGTTGGGATCCCTCGCTCGATCGCAGCCCCGGCCCAGCCGTGATCGCCGAAGACGACGTCGGGCCACGGTTCCACGTCCAGCAGGGCCTCCATCGCGGCGGCCGAATGGGTGTGCATCAGCGCCCCCCAGTCGGCCAGGCAGCCCACCCCGCCCGTGTAGCGAACCTCGAAGTTGCGACCCCGGCCCGGCACGATCTGCTCCCCTTCCCGGAGCTTCAAGATCGTCCCGCCGGCTCTCTTGTAGGCATCCGCCACCCGGATGTTGTGCTCGAGCATCCCGGTTGGATGGCCCGTCGCGATCAGAAGAGATGCCTTCCGGTCGGCGAACCCCTTGAGTGCCCGAGCCGCGGCGACGATCCCGTCGACCGTCAGCTCGGGGTCGATGTCGTCGTAGCCGGTCTCGTCGGCGATGCCCGGCCGGCACCCGGTCAACTTGGATACGAAACTGAGGATCTCCTCGGCGGAATGATCGGGTAGCCCCGACAGACCGAAGGTGTCATCGGTATCGCCACAGGTGATCTGATGGATCTTGCCGATCGCGTTACGCCGCGAATGGGACTTGTGGGGTCCCGTTATGCCCGCTTCCACGAGCGCATCGCGCGCCTGTTCAAGCACCTCTCGACTCATGCGAACATCCTAGGTGGCTGGGTGACCACTCGAGAAAGCAGGAGATGATTGAGCACCGAACTGTTTTCCCTCGCCGGAAAGGTAGCCATCGTAACGGGGGCATCCCGAGGCATCGGCCGTGCGATCGCGCTGGGTTTCGCCGATGCCGGGGCCGACCTGGCCGTCGCGGCGAGGACCGAGGGGGACCTCGATGACCTCGTCACGATGATCGGCGCCAAGGGCCGCAAGGCGATCGCGGTTCCCACCGACGTCACCGACAGATCTCAGATCGAGGTGCTGATCAAGCGGACGGTGGACGAATTGGGGAAGATCGACATCCTCGTCAACAACGCGGGGGGCACGAGGTTCATGTCCCCGGCCGTGGCGCTGCGCCCCGACGGGTGGGACAAGGCGATCAACCTCAACCTCAACTCGGTCTTCCATGCGACGCAGCTGGCCGCGCAGGAGATGCTCGCCCGCGGAGGGGGCTCGATCATCCAGATGTCGTCGGTAGCCGGCATCCTGGGGGCCCAGGGGCTGTCGTTCTACTCCGCCGCAAAGGGCGGGGTCCGGCTGATGTCCCAGGCGATCGCGAAGGAGCTCGCCGGTTCAAACGTCAGGGTCAACTCGATCGCGCCGGGTTGGATCGCTACCGACCTGAACGAGGACATGCACGGGAACGAAGATTCGAGCAAGTTCATCACGTCGATGATCCCGATGGCTCGCTGGGGAGAACCCGAGGAGATCGTGGGAGCGGCGATCTATCTCGCATCCGACGCGTCGAGTTTCGTCACCGGAGCAACACTCGTCATCGACGGGGGCCAGAGCGCGTAGCGATGAAGCCCTCTCGCGTCCCGCGACTTCATCCGGCGCTCGGCGGTCTGCTCATGGGCGCGTTCCTCTTCTTGTTCTTGATCGTCTTCGACCTGTTCGTCCTGGGTGAACCGTTCGCCGGCGTCTGGCAAGGTGCCCTGTTAACCGCGCTCGTGATCAGCGCGTTCCAGGCGATGTTCGTGGCCTCGGGGAGGCGACGTCGAGCCGAGGCCGACGAGCCGGACTGATACACCTCCCGGATAATCCACCGCTGAGCTCCTGAGGTCTGCGACAAGGAGTCCAACGGTTCCTCTCACAGGAGGTGGTCATGGGCTTCATCGGCGGAGATCTGCGAGAAAGCTTCATCGGCAGGATAAA
>JAENWQ010000051.1 GCA_016649855.1 Actinomycetota bacterium
ACCGAGGCAGATCATGGGTGGGACCATCTCGTCGCCGCGCTGGCGCCATGTGATGCGACGCCGAAAGACATCGGACTACTCGTCATCACGCACCCGCACGTCGACCATTACGGGATGGCCGGCAGGCTCGTCGATGAGACCCGGTTGCGAGCTGTGGATGCACGAAGCAGCCGACGCCGACCTCGAGGGGTATCGCGATCCTGAAGGCACCGCGCGTCGCCTCGCGGAGATGCTTCACGATCACGGTGTCGGCGAACCTGAGATCAAGGAGCTGACCGCGTACGAAGACTGGAGGCCGTTCGTATCCCGGGTGGCGGACGCCAACCGGGAACTGAAGGGCGGTGAGAGGTTCACCGCGGGGGAGCGACAGTGGGAGATCGTCTGCACACCGGGACATTCAGCTGCGCACGTTTGTCTCTGGTCGCCGTCCGACCGCATCCTGATGTCCGGGGACCATCTTCTGGGGGCGATTACTCCGCACATCGACTTCCGCCGCGGCGACGAGAATCCGCTCGGCGACTTCCTTGCGTCGCTCGAGAAGGTCGAGGCCCTCGCTCCGGACCTCGTCCTCCCCGGCCACGGCCGGCCCTTCGAGGACGGCGCTGCGAGGGCCAGGGTCGTCGCTCGACATCACGACCGCAGGCTCGGCTCGATCCTGCAGGTGATCCGGAACGAACCACATTCGGCCGACGAGATCACCGATGAGATCTTCGGGAACACGTTGCTGGACTTCGAGAAGCGCCTCGCCCTCGGTGAAGCACTCGCGCACATCGCCTACCTCCGTCTCCAGGGTGACATCGAGCGGATAGAGGGGCGGGACGGCACGCTCCGGTACCGGAAGGTCCGCCGCCGGCGCGGCTCGGACGACGAGGGCGACGAGTGAGCCTGTCGATCGAGAACGCGGCCACGATCGTTCCCCTGAGCGGCGACGGACCGATCCGCGGGGAGGCGATGAGATCGATCGAGGTCCTGGAAGGAGCCTCGGTCACGATCGACGGTGGGGTGGTCGCCTCCGTAGGGAACGGGGCGGGCGGAGGGGAAGGACGTGCGGGCGGAGGGGAAGTCGCGATCGACGCGACCGGGTGCACCGTGGTTCCGGGGTTCGTCGATCCGCACACGCACCTGCCGTTCTTCGGATGGCGTGCCGACGAGGACGCCGCGCGGCTTTCCGGACTCCGTTACGAGACGTTGCACAAAGAGTCGGGTGGGATCTTCCGGTCCCAGCGGATGTTTGCCGACGCCGGTGATGATGAGGTGCTGTCGTTCGCAATGTCGCTCGCGTCGCAGATGCTCCGCAAGGGGACGACCACGTTCGAGACGAAGTCGGGTTACGGGCTCACGATCGAGGCCGAGCTCCGCCAGCTCCGTCTCGCCCGCCGCCTGGCCGGCGCGGTTCCCCAGACCGTTGTGACGACCTGTCTCGCCGCTCACGCATGTCCTCCCGGCAAGGGCGAGGGCGAATGGATCGGAGAGATCGCGGAGCAGCTGCTGCCGCAGGTTGCCGCCGAGGGCCTGGCTCACGCCGCCGACATCTACGTCGAGTCCATCGCTTTCCAACTCGAACACGCGGCACGTCTGAAGACGACGACCGACGAGCTGGGGATGCGGATGCGTATGCACGCCGATCAGCTCGAGGATTCACAATCCGGGTCGTTCGCGGCGCGGTGGGGGCTCCAGTCGGCGGACCATCTCAACCACACCTCGCTGGCCGCGGTTGGTGACATCGCGGCGAGCGACACCGCGGCCGTGCTGCTGCCCGGAGCGACCTTCACTCTGCGACAGAACAAGAAGCCGCCCGCCCGCAACCTGATCGAGGAAGGGGCGATCGTCGCTCTCGGCACCGACCTCAATCCCGGTACCAGCCCGATCCACTCGATGCCCTTCGCGATCGCGCTGGCCTGCCGGATCTACGGGCTGCGGCCGCTGGAAGCGCTCGTCGCGGCCACGGTGAACGCGGCGTACACGATCGGCCTCGACGATCAGGTCGGCCGGATCATGCCGGGTCGCCGCGCCGACCTCGTCGTCCTCGACGTTCCGGACTTCGAATCGTTGTGCTACCGGCCCGACCACGACGCGGTGCTCGCCGTCGTGTGCGGCGGGGACCTGGTCCACGTGGCCCCGGGGGCCGAGGGGAGAGTGACGGGCGACCTCCGAAGGGAAGCGAACGGCTGACCGCAAAGACCACGCCGATACACCGACATACACTCATCGGCGAGGCTGCCCGGCTTCTCTCGGATGAAGCCAGGCACCGCTCTCCAGATGTTTCCCTGGAAGGTCGTGATCGGGATGAGGGACGGGGGCTCTTCGCTTTCCTTACCCCCTACTGCGCGCTCGCGGCCACCTGACATGATGGCCGGATGGACATGGCGAGATGACGACCGCTCAACGCACCGGTGGCGAAGCCGTCTGCTCGAGCTGCGGCGCCTCCAATAAGGCGGGCCGCCCCTTCTGCACGCGCTGCGGAGCCCCCCTCCTCGAGGTCGCGTGCGACGGCTGCGGCACGCCGCTCGAGCCAGGGGATGTGTTCTGCGGGAGCTGCGGGCGCGCCGTCGCCCGCCCCTCCACCGAGAGTCCTCTTTCCGTCGCCGGCTCGGCGCCGCTGGCGACGGAACGCCGGATCGTGTCGGTGATGTTCGCCGATCTGGTGGGCTTCACCGCGTATTCCGAAGGTCGCGACCCCGAGGAGGTCCGAGCGACCTTATCTCGCTACTTCGAGGCCGCGCGCGAGATCGTCGACCGCTACGACGGCGTCATCGAGAAGTTCATCGGGGATGCCGTCATGGCCGTCTGGGGCACGCCGGTCGCTCGAGAGGACGACACCGAGAGGTCGGTGCGGGCGGGACTCGACATGGTGGATGCGATCGACGCGATCGGGCGCTCGATCGGAGCCGAGCTCAGCGGCCGGGTCGGCATCCATTCGGGAGAGGCGGCCGTGAACCTGCGCGCCGCAGACCAGGGGATGGTCGCGGGAGACATGGTCAACACCGCGGCCCGCCTCCAGGGAGCGGCGGCTCCCGGCACCGTGCTCGTCGATAGAACGACATTCTTCGGAGCCAACGAGGCGATCGCGTTCAGTGATGCAGGCTCGCTGACGCTAAAAGGCAAGCAAGATCCTGTGGACGCGTGGCAGGCCCTGCGGGTGGTGGGAGGGCGGCGCGGGTTCGGCACCGGGATGCTCGAGCCGCCGTTCACCGGGCGTCAAGAGGAACTACGGGCGATCAAGGACATGCTCCATGCCACGGGGCGCGAACGCAGGCCGAGGTTGGCGGCGCTGGTCGGGATCGGCGGCATCGGCAAGTCCCGCCTCGTCTGGGAGCTCTACAAGTACGTCGACGGCCTGAGCGAGGAGGTCCTGTGGCACTCGGGCCGCTCCCCCGCCTATGGAGAGGGTGTTGCCTTCTGGCCGCTGGCGGAGATGGTCCGCACGCGGGCGCTGGTGGCAGAATCGGACGATCCGGAGACGGCTCGCTCCAAGGTCGCCTCCTGCGTCGAGCGCTTCGTCGTCGATCCCGAGGAGCGAAGATGGGTCGAGCCGCGGATCATGCACCTCTTGGGACTCGAGTTGGGACTCGAGGAACGAGAGGAAGACCAGCGCGAGGTGCTATTCGCGGCGTGGCGCACGTTCTTCGAGCGACTCGCGGACACCGAGACCTGCGTCATGGTGTTCGAGGACCTCCAGTGGGCGGACGGAGGTCTGATCGACTTCATCGAGCATCTGGTCGAGTGGGCCAGGAACAGCCCTATCTTCGTGCTGACCCTGTCCCGGCCCGAGCTGCACGACCGCCGGCCCACGTGGGGCTCGCGGTCGCGCCACTTCAGCTCGCTCCATCTAGAGGCGCTGAACGACGACGACATGCGTCTCCTCCTTAAGGGTTTGGCTCCAGAGCTCCCGGAAGATATCGGTCGTCAGATCGTCGCTCGCGCCGAGGGCATCCCCCTCTACGCGGTGGAGATGGTGCGCATGCTGATCGACCGCGGAGACTTGGTCGAAAGCGACCAGGTTTACGCGCCGACGCGACCCATCACCGGGATCGAGGTCCCCGACACCCTGCACTCGCTAATCGCGGCGCGTTTGGATGTGTTACCGGAGATGGACCGGAAGGTCGTGCAGCACGCCTCCGTCCTCGGCAAGGCGTTCGCGGCACCCGGCCTCACAGCGCTCCTCGACGGGGCCGAAGACCTCGAAGCTCGGCTGCGCGAGCTGGTGAGGCGAGAGATCCTGACGTTCAACACCGATCCACGATCGCCGGAGCGCGGCCAGTACGGCTTCGTCCAGAGCCTGATCCGCGAGGTTGCGTACCAGACGATGGCGAACGCGGATCGAGGACGTCTCCACCTTCGGGCGGCCGCGTACTACGAATCGCTGAACGATCCGGAGCTCGTCGATGTGATCGCCACCCACTATGTCGAGGCCCATCGCTTCGCCCCGAGCCCTGAGGTGGCGGACAAGGCGCGCATCTGGCTGATCGATGCGGCCGACCGGGCCGCCTCGCTGGGATCGCCCGAGCAGGGTCAGAGCCTCATAGAGATCGCGATCGGGATCACCGAGCCAGGCCGAGAGAGCGGGGAGCTCCTCCATCGAGCGGGCGAGCTGGCGAGCGCCGCGGGCCACACCGACGCAGCCACTTCCCACTTCCAGCGCAGCATCGAGGAGCTCCACGGCCATCCCGAGCTGGTGACACAGGTACAGATCTCGATGGGCGTGGCCTATTTCCTCGCGGGGCGGCTCGACGAGGGACGCGATCTCCTGGAGGGTGCTCTCGCGCAGATCGAGGATCCTTCCAGCGATCCGGCGGCCGCAGGCATCTACTCGGAGCTGGCCCGCCTGTACACCTTCCAGGGCAGCTGGGACATCGCCGATGACTATTGTCGTCGCGCGCTGGTTACAGCCGAACACCACGAACGAGTGGCGACCGTCGTCGACGCCCTGATAACGAGAGGCGTTCTTGCGATCTTCGGCGGGAGGCCGCACGAGGCCGAGGCGTTGCTCGAGGGCGGTCTCAAGCTGGCCCAGAAGAACGAGCTGGTCAGGCACCAGACGCGCGCGCTGATCAATCTCTCCTCCAACCAACTGGAGACCGATCCTCGCGATTCGATGGCGAACGTGCGCGCGGGCCTCGACATCGCTCGGCGCTACGGTTTCCGAGACTGGGAGGCGTTCTTGCTGTCCAACGCCGGCGAAGCGGCGTTACACCTCGGCGACTTCACCTGGATAGACGTGATGGAGGAGTTCCTGCAGAACGACCTCGCCGTCAGTGCTCGGCTGGTCCTCACGGCGGCTCTCTCCCAACTGCACGCTTTCGCCGGCGACGGCGAGAAAGCACACCTGAGGCTGCAAGAGAGCGAACGACTCGAGGAAGCCACCACTAACCTGCAGGACACCGTCGCGCTCGTGCGGTCGAGCGCCTTGATAGCGATCGCAGAGAACAGACCTCAGGAAGCGTGGGACCGCACGCGCGTCGAGATACCGGCCGGGTACAAGCTACCCGGGGAGGTGTACATGACCGCGGGACGCGCTGGGCTATGGCTTGGCGATGCCGACAAGATGCGAGAGACCATCGCGGGGATGACGGCGAGCGGGCTGCGCGGCCCCATGTTCAGCCTACGAAGAGCGACGCTCGAGGCCGGGGTGGCCGCGCTCGAAAGCCGTACTGACGCCCCCGACCTCTACCTGGATGCGGCCCACCGATGGCTCCACCGGGGGACCCCCTGGGACCTGGCTCTATGCCGTCTCGACATGGCCATCGCGCTCGACGGCGACGAAGCTACGAGGGCCGCGGAGGAGGCCGCCGCCTTCTTCGACCAGAGCGGTTGCGCGATCCTGGCCGAGCGGGCTCGAGCGGCGGCGTCGTAGCCCGCGAACGATCCGACTCTGTGGTGGAGTGACGTGTCCGCGCCCCTGAGGCGCCGGCAAACCTCTTCCAGCATCTTCACCGCAAGAGCGGGCTGCGCTTTAAGCAGGGTGCGGAAACCCCACACGGGCACGACGAAGGTCACGAGCGGCGTCTCGGACAGCACGGTAGCGCTGCGCGGACCGCCGTCCAGGAGGGTCGGTCGCATCGTGGGAGAGTGACGGGCGACAGACCACGATGACCACGCCGACCGCATCGATACACCTATATACACACGAAGGTGTATAGTCGCTCCATGGGCAGGACGAACGTTGTGATTGACGATGAGCTGGTCGAGAGGGTCAAGCGGCTCTACGGTCTCCGCACGACCCGAGAGGCGATCGAAGTAGCCCTGCGCGCGCTGGTCTCGCGCAAGGAGCGGCGCGATCTGCTGGATCTCGAGGGGCTCGGCTGGGCTGGCGATCTCGACGAGATGAGGTCGTCGAGGCCGTGACCTTGGTGGACACCTCGGCCTGGGTTGAGATGCTCCGGGCCACCGAGAGCCCCACTCACGTGGCGCTCAGGGATCTCATCGCTGGGGCCGAGGAGATCGCGATCACCGAACCCGTGGTCATGGAGTTGCTCGCCGGAGCGCAGTCGACCGGAGACGCGGCGGCCATCCGGGCACGGTTACTCGCCTGCGAGATGCTTCCTGTGAGCGGGCTGGAAACCTACGAGTCGGCGGCGATCGTCTACCAAACATGCCGTTCTGCGGGCGAGACACCCAGGCGGATGATGGACTGCCTCATCGCGGCTGTCGCGATCCGCAGTGACGCGACGCTTCTCCATCGGGACGACGATTTCGAGATGATCGGACGCCACACCGAACTATCCGAGATCTCGGCGTGACGCGGGTCTTAGTCGAGCCCCCCGCAGGCCGAGGCTGCTGCTTCTGCCAGGGAGCCACGTTCGACCAGCGCGCGCACTGCTCCGATCTCATCGGACAGCGAACGGTCGGAGCCGAGCTTCGGGGACACCTCTCGGATGACGGCGAGAGCAGCCCCGGTTCCGGGCGCCGGCTGAGGCTCGCGCAGGTCGAGACCCTGAGCGGCGGCCATCGCTTCGATCGCCAGCACGTTCTGTGTGTTGGTGACGATCGTGTAGGCCTTGCGTCCCGACGTCGCTCCCATCGAGACGTGGTCCTCCTGGCCGGCGGACGTGGGGATCGTGTCCGACGATGCCGGGAAGCACAGCCCGCGGTTCTCCGACACGATCGAGGCCGCGGTGTACTGGGCGATCATGAACCCGGTCGAACGCCCGGGAGTCTCGGTGAGGAACGCGGGCAGACCGTTGTTGAGACCGGGATCGATGAGCCGGGCCACCCGGCGTTCCGCGATCGCGCCGTAGCCCGCGACGCAGAGGCCGAGATGATCGAGGGCCAGAGCCAGCGCTTCTCCGTGGAAGTTCCCCCCCGACAGGACCTCTCCGGTCTCGACGATCACCGAGGGATTGTCGATCGCCGAGGCGAGCTCGGCTTCGAGGGTCGTGCGTACGTACTCGAAACCGTCCCGGTAAGCGCCGTGGACCTGCGGGATGCACCTTAGGGAGTACGCGTCCTGCACCAGATGATCCGAGTGCCGGTGTGACGCGACGATCGCGCTGCCGGCGAGCAGGTTGCGGAGGTTCCCGGCGACGGTGAGCGCCCCTGGGTGTTTGCGGAGCGACACGATCCTCTCCGCGAACACCTGATCGGTACCGAGCAAGGCTTCGACCGACATCGCACCGGTTACGTCTGCGGAGCGCGCGATGCGCATCGCCCGTTCGTAAGCCAGTATCCCGAGGGCAAGCATCCCCTCGGTTCCGTTGATGAGCGAGAGCCCTTCCTTGTGCGAGAGCTCGAGCGGTTCGAGGCCGGCTTTGCGGAGCGCGCCGGCGGCCTCGGTGACTTCACCATCGTGCTCGACCCTGCCCTCGCCGATCAACGGTTGTGCAAGGTGCGCCAGCAGCGCGAGGTCGCCCGATGCGCCCAGCGATCCCTGGGACGGGACCACAGGGTGGATGCGCGCGTTCAGGAGCTCGATCAGGCGGAGGACGACCTCGACCCTTACTCCGGACGCTCCCATGGCGAACGTGCGCGCCTTGAGGAGCAGCATCGCGCGCACGACCTCGCGCGGGAGCGGTTCTCCGACCGCGGTCGAGTGGCTCCTGACGAGATCCCTCTGGAGCTGGGTCGCCATGCCGGTGTCGATGCGGACGTTCGCGAGGTCCCCGATCCCGGTTGAGATGCCGTAGACCGCATCACCCGACCGGGCGGCCCGGTCCACGACCGAGCGGGCCGGGGCCATGCGGTCCTCGAGACCCGGCGCAGGCGCGACCTCCGCTCCATCCACGGCCACGGCCACGACGTCGTCGAACGAAAGCGGTTCACCGATGTGTACGGACACGGCGCAACCCTAGCCGCTCCGGAGAGGCGGGCTCCGATACCCTGAGCTAAGTGAAAGCGATCCACGGCGCGCTCGTCCACACCGGCTCCGGGTTCGAACCGGATCTGACGGTCCTCGTCGAGGGTGACCGCATCGCCGGCATCGTGCGTCCGGCGGAGGTCCCCGCAGACGCCGAAGTGGACGACTGGGGCGACGCCGCGATCATCCCTGGGACCGTCAACGCCCACGGGCACGCGTTCCAGAACCTCTTCAAAGGTTTCTCGGACGATCTGCCGTTCGATCGCTGGCGAGACGACGTCCTGTATCCGTTCTCCGAGAGGCTGGACGCGGATGCGATCTATGCCGGCGCTCTGTTCGCCTTCGCCGAGGCGCTGCTGGCGGGGACGACCACGACGGTCGACTTCTTCTACCTTCACGACGCCGGCAACGACAACGCCGAGCGGGTGATCCAGGCGGCCCGGGACATCGGGATCCGGCTGGTGCTCGCTCGCGCGCTGTACGACCCGGACGCGCCGACGAAAGCCCCAGCTCGTTACCGGGAGCCCGCTCGTGAGGCGGCCGAGAGGTGCCGGTCGCTGGCAACGTCCTACGCGGACGATCCCCTGATCCACGTGCAACCGGCCCCGCACTCGCTCCATGCGGCATCACCGGAGACGATCCGGATCGCGCTCGAACTGGCCGAGGAGCTCGACAGCCCGTGCCACCTTCACCTCGCCGAGGCGTCCTACGAGCGAGCTCAGGTCGAGGAGCGTTATGGGACGACGCCGGTGAGGCTCCTCGCCCGCGAGGGGTTGCTGAGCGAGCGACTGGTGGCGATCCATACGGTCTGGGCGGACGACGAGGAACTGGACCTCCTGGCCGAGTCGGGCGCGGGCGTCGTCCATTGCCCCGGAGCCAACGCGTTCCTTGGAGATGGGATGGCGCGCGTTCCGGAGATGCTGGCGCGCGGGATCCGCGTCGCCCTCGGCCCGGATGGTGGCTGCGCGAACAACCGGCAGAGCGTGTTCGACGAGATGCGCTCCGCGACCCTGATCGCCAAGGCCCGGTTGACCGATGGCTCGGCGATGGACGCGGCCACCGCGTTCCGGATGGGAACCGAAGGGGGCGCCGATCTCCTCGGACTCCCGGTCGGCCGGCTCGAGGTGGGCGCCCATGCCGACCTCGTGGGCCTCGACATCCACGATCTGTCGCTGCAGCCCCCGGGCCTCCTCGAACGGCACATCGTTCACTCGATGCAGCAGACCGCGATCGCGAACGTCATGGTCGGGGGCCGGGTGGTGGTACGGGACCGGCACCTGACGACGGTCAGGAACGGCGAGATCCGCAAGCGCGTCGCCGATGTAACCGCGGGATGGACGCGGGTTCGGTGAACGCCGGTCAGGACGAGCAGCGCACCGACAGCACGGGGGCCAGATCGCGTGCCACGCTCGTCCACGTCTTCCCCGCGTCGCCCGACCCGAAGACCTCACCCGAAGTTGCTCCGAAGTACAAGCCGAGGGGTGAGCGACCGTCGTGGCAGAACGACTGCCGGAGGATCGTCAGGTACGCGTCTTTCCCCGGGAGCCCCTCAGTGCGGGCGGTCCACGTCGCGCCGCGGTCGCGCGTCTCGTAAACGACCAGCTTGCCGCCTTCGGTGACGCGGTCGAGATCGGCCGTGAGCGGGATGACGTATGCAGAGTCTGGGTCGGCCGGGTCGACGACTATCGGGAAGCCGAAGTCGGACGGTAGCCCGGACGGGAGCCCGATCTCGTTCCAATTGTCGCCGGAGTCATCCGACCGGTACACCCCACCGTGGAACTGCATGTAGAGCGTTGCCGGCTCGAGTGGCGCCCGGTGCATGTTGTGGATGCAGAGGGCCATCTTGGCGTCCTCGCCGGCGTCATCGGGAAGGTAGCGCGGGACGATCCCCTTGCCACCCCGTCGCCAGGTTGCCCCGCCGTCGTCGGTGTGCCAGATGCCTGCGGCCGAGATGCCGACCGTCACGCGGTCGGGCTCGCCGGGCCAAGTGCAGATCGAGTGCAGCGCGAGGCCGCCGCCACCGGGCTGCCAATCGGGGCGGGATGGGTGATCCCACAGGCCGCGCACGAGCTCCCAGGAGCGTCCGGAGTCCTCGCTCTTGAAGAGTGCTGCCGGGTCGACCCCGGCCCACAGGACGCCATCCTCTTCGCCTTTGGTCACGACCCAGGTTCGAGTGAGAGCGGTTCCGGTGTCCTCGGGGAACGCCGGGCCCTTCGCCTGGGACCATTCCCCGGTGGGGTCGTCGCTCAGGTAGATGCGGGGGCCGAACTGCCCGTGGGTCACCGACGCGATGTACGTGCCGCTCCGTGGATCTCGCATCGCGAACTCGACGTCCTGGCCCTCGAAGGCACGGGTCGCGACCTCCATGGGTCCCCCGCGCTCACCGCGCAGCACGAACAACCCCTTGTGTGTCCCGACCAGCAGCTCTGCAGTGTCATCGGAGCCACCCGAGATCGCGTGAAGGATGTAGATCTCGTCGTCGGGGCCGATCTTGGAATCGACCCGGGCTTTCTCACCTCCGACGAACACGCTCACGTGGGGGCGCAGGTCGCCGGTCTCGTCGAGGATCCAACCGGCCGTGCCCGGATAGCGCTCCTCCAGCTCTCGAACCACGACGCGGACATCCTCTCCCGCGACCTCGACGCGTTCCTGGTCGCCGGCGAGGCCCCGAAGCGGGTGCCTCAGATGAACGATCGCCATGCCAACCCCCTGGACTCAGTCCCGCCTGGTCGGTTCGACGGGTATGTGGATCCCTCTTTCTTCAGCCACCTCGATCGCCCGCGAGTAACCGGCGTCGACGTGGCGGATCACGCCGGTACCCGGATCGGTCTCGAGCACCCGTTCGAGCCGGGAGGCCGCCTCGGCGGTCCCGTCGGCGACGACGACCATGCCCGCATGGATCGAGTTACCGATCCCGACGCCTCCACCATGGTGAACGCTCACCCAGTGGGCGCCGGCGGCGGTGTTGAGAAGCGCGTTGAGGATCGGCCAATCGGCGATCGCATCGGAGCCGTCGATCATCCCCTCGGTCTCGCGGTAGGGAGACGCCACCGAACCGGCGTCGAGGTGGTCGCGGCCGATCACGATGGGGGCCGAGACTTTCCCCGACGCGGCCAATTCGTTGAACGCGAGCCCGGCCTTGGCCCGTTCGCCGTAGCCGAGCCAGCAGATGCGCGCGGGGAGCCCCTGGAACGCGACCTGCTCGGACGCCATGTGGATCCACCGGTGCAAGCGCTCGTCGTCGGGGAACAGCTCGAGGATGGCCTCATCGGTGACGTGGATGTCGTTCGGGTCCCCCGAGAGGGCCACCCACCGGAACGGCCCCTTGCCTTCGCAGAACAACGGTCTGACGTAGGCCTCGACGAAGCCGGGGATGTCGAACGCACCGGTGATGCCTGCCTCCTCCGCCTGGGCCCTGATCGCATTGCCGTACTCGACGCAGATCGAGCCTTTGGCCTGGAACCCGAGCCACGCCTCGACGTGGATCGCGACCGATTCGTACGAGTGCTTCATGTAGCTGCCTGGATCGTCGCCCCGGAGCTTCACTGCGTCGTCCAGCGTCATCCCCGCGGGTATGTATCCCTCGAGCATGTCGTGGGCCGAGGTCTGGTCGGTCACGACGTCGGGGGCGAAGCCCATCTCGAGCAACCGCGGGTGGGTCTCGGCCGCGTTCCCCAGTAGCCCGATCGAGCTGGCGCGCTTGTCGGCGCGTGCCGCCTCCGCCCACCGCACGGCTTCGTCGAGGTCGTCGGTCCACCGATCGAGGTAGCGGGTCTCGATGCGCTTCTCGATGCGGGCCGGGTCGACCTCCACGCACAGGGCGACGCCGCCGTTCATCGTCACCGCCAGGGGCTGCGCCCCGCCCATGCCCCCGAGGCCGGCGGTGAGGACGATGCGCCCCTCGAGGGTGCCCCCGAAGTTCTGCACCGCGAGCTCGGCGAGCGTCTCGTAGGTGCCCTGGAGGATGCCCTGAGAGCCGATGTAGATCCACGATCCTGCGGTCATCTGGCCGTACATCGTCAGGCCGAGGGTCTCGAGCCGGTGGAACTCATCAAAGGTGGCCCAGTGGGGGACCAACATCGAGTTCGAGATCAACACTCGGGGGGCGGCGGCGTGGGTCCGGAAGCGTCCCACGGGTTTTCCCGACTGGATCAGGAGGGTCTCGTCGTTCCCCAGCTCCTTGAGCTCGGCCACGATCGCGTCGAACGCCTCCCACGAGCGGGCGGCCCGCCCCGATCCCCCATAGACCACGAGATCCTCGGGCCGCTCGGCGACCTCGGGATCGAGGTTGTTCATCAGCATCCTGAGCGCTGCTTCCTGCGGCCAGCCCCGGCAGGAAAGCTCGGTCCCACGGGGGGCTCTGATCGATTCCCGTCGTTGCGCCATGCCTCTCCTTATACGGCCAGGGTCACGGAGCCTTTCGTCCTAACTCTACGAAGCATTCATGAGTGATCGGCATCTTGGCCTGAAAGAACCGCTCGATCGCCTGAGCGTAAACGCGTATCTCGTACTGCGCGGCTTCAGCATTGCGCAGCGAGAGGAAGTTCATGAGAGAGCGCGCGTTGATCGTCCAGTAGAACTGCGTGTAGATGCCGACGGGCAGAACAGCGCGCGCCACCTCCTTCGCGATCCCTCTTCCGGAGAGATCCTTATAGGTCTCGAAAGCCTTCTTGTAGGAATCCTGCAAGGCTTCGCGAGTTTCCAGCGCCAGACTCTCCTCGACGGGTTCGAAGGTATAGGCCCCGGGCTTGCCCACCTGGGAACGCACAGCCTTAACGTCGGGCACGTAGAAGTCATCTGCCATCTTGTGATAGCGGGCCGACTCCTCGTTGAAAGAGTTGTGGACGACCATCCCGTTTGCGATGAAATTGTGCCACGGTCCCTCGACACTGAGATCGTACGTTTGCCCCGGTCCCAGGTATTGCACTGAGCTGACCGGAGTGGGCTTCGCGAGAGCGATGTCGTGCAGCACGTTCCCGTTGGTTATGAGATCCGGCGACCTGGTTGGCTGCGCCATGGGGCCTTCGCCCACCAATCCCACCGCCTCGCGGAGGGTTCTCCATCCTTCACTTGTGAGCAATCGGTGATTCTCAGTGGCTTTCAGGGACCTTCCGTCAGTTAGCTGGATCCGAAAGAGGGGTTGGACCCCCTTGTCGAACACGCTATCGACGCGACCTACACCGAACTCGTTGGTGGCCTCGTTCAGAACTCGCAACGGGCGTGTCCGCACCGAGATCGGATCCACATTCCAGTCTCCGACGATGTCCTCGATCGATTTCTCGAAGGGCTGA
>JAENWQ010000212.1 GCA_016649855.1 Actinomycetota bacterium
AGATGTGTATAAGAGACAGGTCGGTGGGGGAGTCGTGGCAGGAATTCTTCGAGGACTACAGGCCCTCGACCCAACCCTCTCGCAACGGTCACGCGGCCACGCCCGAGCGCCCTCGCGGCGCCCCCGAGCCGGCCGCCGAAGCCCCCGAACCCCTGTCCGAGCCCAAGGTCGACGCGGATGTCCCGGACGACGCGGAGCCCCTGAGGGGCATCGCCGCCAAGATCGCCGAGAACATGGAGGCCTCGCTCGGAGTCCCGACCGCCACGTCGGTCAGACAGATGCCGGCGAAGCTGCTGGAAGAGAACCGCCGGATCATCAACCGCTATCTGGCGAACACCCGTGGCGGGAAGGTTTCCTTCACCCACATCATCGGCTGGGCGATCCTCAAAGGGATCGAAGCGCGCCCGGATATGAAGGCGGCATACGCCGAGATCGATGGTCGCCCGCATGTGATCCGGCGCAAGCACGTGAACTTCGGTCTCGCGGTGGACATGGAGCGGCGGGACGGTCGTGTCCTCGTCGTTCCCAACATCAAGAACGCCCACGAGCTCGATTTCGCCGGGTTCTTCACCGCTTACGAAGACCTGATCCGCAAGGTTCGAGCCAACAAGCTCGAACCCGACGACTTTGCGGGGACCACGATCACCCTTACTAACCCCGGAACCGTCGGGACGTCGATGAGCGTCCCCCGGTTGATGGAGGGTCAAGGTCTGATCGTCGGCGTCGGGGCAGTGGGTTACCCAACCGAGTACGAGGGATCGGACCCAGGCACCCTCGCCCGGTTGGGCGTTAGCAAGATCATCTCGATGACCTCGACCTACGACCACCGCGTGATCCAAGGTGCCGAGTCGGGCCAGTTCCTCGGGGTTGTTCACAGGCTTCTGCTCGGCGAGGACCGTTTCTACGACGAGATCTTCGCCTCCTTGCGGATCCCGTACGAGCCGGTGCGCTGGAGCGTCGATCGCTCGCCGGTGAGCGACATCGACGGGCAGTTGGAGAAGCAATCACGGGTTATCAGGTTGGTGAACATGTACCGCGTGCGGGGGCATCTCCTGGCTGAGTTGAATCCGATCGGGTGGGAGGTGCTGTCGCATCCCGAACTAGACCTCGCGAACTACGGGCTCACCGTGTGGGACCTCGACCGCGAGTTCGTCACGTACGGCGTCGCCGGTCGTCGCAAGCAAACCTTGCGCGAGATCATCGACAAGCTGCGCGACTCGTACTCCCGGAAGATCGGATACGAGTTCATGCACATCTCGGATCCGAGCCAGAAGGAGTGGATCCAGCAGCGGGCCGAGGGTCACCGGAGTCTGCTCGAACTATCGAAGGACGACAAGAAGCACATCCTCGACCGCCTCAACGCGGCCGAGGCGTTCGAGAAGTTCCTTCAGACCAAGTACACGGGACAGAAACGTTTCTCCCTCGAGGGCGCCGAGTCGCTCATCCCGATGCTCGATTTCATCTTCGAGCTCGCCGCGGACGAGGGCATGGTCGAAGCGGTGATGGGGATGTCTCATCGTGGCCGCTTGAACGTCCTGGCCAACATCATCGGCAAGTCCTTCCACGACATCTTCAACGAGTTCGATGGCTACGTGGACCCGAACACCGTCCAGGGATCGGGAGACGTGAAGTACCACCTCGGGATGACCGGGGCATTCACGGCTCGCTCCGGAAGCCGGCTCGGGCTCGTCCTGGCCTCGAACCCGTCTCACCTCGAAGCGGTGGACCCCGTGGTCGTGGGCATGGCGCGTGCGAAACAGGATCTTGTCACCGAGGATGGTTACCGGAAGATCCTCCCCGTGCTGCTCCACGGCGACGCGGCGTTCGCCGGTCAGGGAGTGGTCGCCGAGACGCTGTCGCTCTCGCAGCTCAAGGGGTACCGCACCGGGGGGACCGTCCACATCGTCGTCAACAACAACATCGGCTTCACGACGTCCCCGACCGCGGGTCGGTCGAGCACCTATGCGACCGACATCGCGAAGATGATCCAGTGCCCGATCTTTCACGTGAACGGGGACGATCCCGAAGCCTGCGTCCGGGTCATGAAGCTCGCGTACGATTACCGTCGCGAGTTCGAGAGTGACGTCGTCGTCGATCTCGTCTGCTACCGGCGTCACGGTCACAACGAAGCCGATGAGCCTGCCTTCACGCAACCGTTGATGTACTCCAAGATCCGAGAGCACCGGAGCGTTCGCAAGCTCTACACGGAACAGTTACTGAACCGCGGAGAACTCAGCGTTGAAGAGGCGGAAGCATCTTTCGATGACTTCCGGATGCGTATGCAACGCGCTTTCGATGACACGAAGGAGAGTTCCCCCAAGGTTGACTTCGACATCAAGGAGCCGGAGTTCGGGAAGGTCATGAAGCCGATCGAAACCGGTGTACGGCGTGAGCGATTGGAAATCATCCAGAAGCGGCTCACGACGTTCCCCGAGGGTTTCGAGCCTCACCCCAAGCTGAAGAAGATGATCGAGAAGCGCGGCGACGCGCTCGAGAAGGATCAGGTGGACTGGGCTGGTGCAGAGGCCCTCGCGTGGGGCTCGCTCCTCCTCGAAGGCGTGAGCGTGCGGTTATCGGGTCAGGACTCTCGCAGGGGGACCTTCAGCCAGCGTCATTCCGTGCTCGTCGATCACCGCACCGAGGAGGAATACACGCCGCTCAACGACCTCGAGGACGGTCAGGCCCCGTTCCGCGCGTTCGACTCGCCCCTCAGCGAGTTCGCAGCTATGGGTTTCGAGTATGGATACTCGGTGGCCAACGGTGATGCGCTCGTTCAGTGGGAGGCGCAGTTCGGCGACTTCGTGAACGGTGCTCAGATCGTCATCGATCAGTTCGTGGTGGCGGGGCAGGATAAATGGGGGCAAGAGTCGAGTCTCGTCCTTCTCCTCCCGCATGGCTTCGAGGGTCAGGGCCCGGAGCATTCGAGTGCCCGCCTCGAACGATTCCTGACGCTGTCGGCCGAGGGCGGCATCCAGGTCGCACAGCCGACGACGGCTGCGCAGTACTTCCACCTCCTACGGAGGCAAGCGCATCCCAGCGTGCGCGTGCCGCTGGCGATCCTGACACCCAAGTCGTTGCTCAGGCACCCTGCCGCTCGGAGCGCTACCGTGGAGCTCGAGAGTGGGCACTTCAAAGAGACGATCGATGACCTGAAGCTCGAAGACCCGGGTGGGATCGAGCGCATACTCCTGTGCACGGGGAAGATCTTCGTCCCACTGATGGGACTGCGCGACGAGAGGAAGAGCCCTGCTGCGGTTGTGCGCATCGAGCAGCTCTATCCGTTCCCCGAGGACCAGCTGCTCGAGATCTTCAGTAACTACCCGGATCTCAAGGAAGTCAGGTGGGTCCAGGAAGAGCCCGAGAACATGGGGGCCTGGTACTACATCTTCAATCTCCTCTCCCGCGCGATGCCCGAGGGGATAAAGCTGTCCCATGCCGCTCGTCCCGAGAGCGGGAGCCCTGCTTCGGGAAGCAGCAAGACGCACGAACTCGAGCAGAAGCAGGTCATGGAGAAAGCATTCTCCTAACTGGACTTGTCGACGATCTCGGTGCCGAGCACGCTGACCTCGACGGGGTGGTAGCCGGCCTCGCTCTCGATCTCTGGGATGAGATGACTCCGGCGATCCCGTGGACGGTGAGAGATCAGATCAGCCACCTCGCCTTCTTCGACGAGCAAGGCGCGCTGGCCGCTGTGGATCCGCAGGGATTCCTCGAATCCCTAAAGGCGGTGAGCGATGCGGACGCGTTCATGAACGAGCCACTTGAGAAGGGCCGGTCTCTGGCGGTGAGCCAGCTACTCGCGTGGTGGCGCGATGCCAGAACGAACATGATCCGCGGATTCCGGGCCCTCGATCCGGCGGCGCGCGTTCCATGGTTCGGGCCGCCGATGAGCCCGGCCTCGTTCATCAGCGCCCGTCTCATGGAGACCTGGGCCCACGGGCAGGACATCGCCGATGCAGTGGGGGCGAAGCGCGTGCCGACGAAACGACTGAAGCACGTCGCTCACCTCGGCGTGAGGGCGAGATCCTTCTCCTACAGCGCTCACGGGCTGTCCGTCCCTGATGGAGAAGTCGCCGTCGACCTCGTGGCCCCTGACGGTGACGTGTGGAGATGGGACATGGGCTCGTCCGACTCGGTCACGGGGAGCGCGCTGGGATTCTGCCTCGCAG
>JAENWQ010000203.1 GCA_016649855.1 Actinomycetota bacterium
AGCAGTTAAGCCCTCCAGCGCCGATGGTACTGCCCTGGAGACGGGGTGGGAGAGTAGGACGCCGCCGGATTTCTAACCAACGAGAAGCCGCCCGAAGGCGGCTTCTCCGCGTCCGGGTGCTGGTGGTCCGGCAGATATGGTGACCGACGTGATGAGCGAGAGACGTAATCCGAGAGACGCCCGAAGATCGCAGCCGTACCGGGGCAAGCCTAAGCCCGAGCGGGATAGACGCGACCGGAGTGCTCCCCGGGACGAGTCCCCGAGCGACCGGGACACGGCCCACCTCTCCAAGGCGATCATCGGCGAGCTCCAAGCGACCGCACGGCCGGGCAAGGCCGAGGACCTCGTGAGGGTCTTCGGCCAGGCCGCGCAGGCGTTCCTCGAAGAGGACTACACCGAGGCGATCAGGCTCGGAGAACAGTCGAAGCAGATGGCGCTGCGCTCGGCGAGCGTCAGGGAGGTCCTTGGTCTCGCGTACTACCGGGCCGGGAAGTGGAGCGAGACCGTAAGGGAGATCTCCACGTTCCGCCGCATCGCCGGCAGCCAGGAGCAGAACCACGTACTGGCCGACGCCTACCGCGCGCTGAAGAAACCCGACAAGGCGCTCGACCTGGCCGACATGGTCGAGAAGGGGAGGGTCGACGAGCAGGTGTTCTTCGAGGCCCAGATCGTCGCCGCCGGCGCGCTGGCCGACATGGGTGAGCTCGATCGCGCGATCGCTCGCTTGGAAGAACTCAACCTGCGTCCCTCGGTCGCCCAGGACCATCACCTGCGCACGTGGTACGTCCTCGCCGACCTGCTCGAGAAGCGGGGCCGCTACACCCAGGCGAAGGAGCTCTTCGACGCGGTCGCCGGCGCGGACGCCGACATCACCGATGCCCCCGAACGCGCCGCCCGCCTGGCTTCCGGAGCGAACTGACGCACCCCACAATATCTAGGTAGAACGTCGTAGACGGTATGCGACTAAGGTCCAATTCGTCCCCTGTAAGTTCTTGCCAAGCTTCGCTACCTTCATCTGACGATGAGCATGGCAGTTGCAGCGAGGACGGGGCGGACCCTTTACGAAGCGATCTGTTGGTCGCTCATCACCGCCGCGCTCATCGTTCTGTTGGGGTTCATGGGTCTGGCCGCGGCCGGCGATCTGTCCAAGCGGGGCACCTCGAGCTGCCGGAAGGCATTCGGCCTCGAGCGCGGTGGAGGGGTACACAAACAGATCAACAAGGAGTTCTCCGTCAGTCCCCTGGGATGGAAGTGCACCTATGACACCGGGGACGGACGCATGCGCTCGTTCGTGAAGCTCTAGCTCAAGTCGGGCGGCCCGGATGGGCGCGCTGGGTCGAGGGGTCCTGGGGCCCCGACCCAGATGACTTGTGAGCCGGATCCTGAATGTACGCCTCCCCTAATGCCGACTCCAGCTTTGATCGAGCCCTACCCAAGTGAGCGTTTACCGATGACATGCTGCATCCCATCGCTCGGGCCGTTTCCTTCAAGGACAGATCGCTCCAGTACCTGAGCACGATCACAGCGCGCTGCTTGGGAGATAGCTCACGGAGTGCTTGCTGCAGGAGAAGTTTATCCTCTGCGTTGTCGATCTGGTCGTTCTCCGTCAGCTCTTTGCGCGTGCGTTGAAGAAAGAGCTGTTGGACCTTTTCTCTTCTCGCTCGCGAGACAAGAAGGTTGACGATCACTCTTCGAACCCAGGCGTCGGGGCGCTCGTACCCAGACACGTCACTCCATCTCGCCAACGCGCGGGAGTAAGCCTCCGCGGCGAAGTCTTCTCCTTTGTCCCCGGCAACCAGATATGCGAACGCGTAGATCTCCTTGGCGGTCGTTTCGTAGAAGAGCCGGAAGTCTGCGTCCGGGCGAGTCATCAGTCACTACCGTATGGAAATGGGCTCCGCTCTTCTTCCCGGATGATTCTGGCGATCACCGGGCGTAGATCCTCCGGTCGAGGAGTTTCGCCGTTCCATGTCTTCGAGACGACGGTAACTACTCCTCCGACCTGCCACATGAAGTAGGCGCCCGAGGATGTTTCTCCGTCGTATTGGGCTCCGTAGACGATCGTGTCCCCCTCGGACCAGATCGGTTCGTGCTCGAACCGGAGTGCCGCTCGCTCGATCTCTTCGACCGGGCGTAACACGTAGATGATAAATCCCCATCCTCGCGCGTAGTGCCCCCCGCCCCCGTCGGCTCGATACCCATTCGTGTACTCGACACCCGCGCTAGCGAGGATGGAGCCCAGCCACTCTTGAGCCAGCGGCATGGGTAGCCCCTCGTCCTCTCCACAGGAATCAAATGTGAGTGGACACGACGTCTCGATTGGGGCGGGCGTCGGGAAGTACAACTGTTCGGATGGTGGTTCGGGCGCGGGAGGTGTTGTGGTTTGGTCGAGCAGACTTGAGATCTGGGGAGCCACTAGAACCCCCACGGCGATGACAACGAAAAGTACCGCGGCGTTCGAGGCCTTCTTGCGCCTGGATAGACGGGCAGCGCGATCCTCGATGCGCGTGACCGAGGGGACCTCCCTGGGTGCCCGGCTCGCCAGATTCCGAAGGTCCAGCGCTATCGTCACATGCCACTCTTCTCTATCGGAGGTTTCTCTCTCACCCCAATAGACGTTTCAGAAGACGCTTTTGGCGACACGAGACGGAAATAGCTAGAGGCTTGCTCTAGCCGGCCTTCGCCTTCCGGTCGAGGTACCGCACGTACCCCCAGGTGTTCATCCAGTAAGAGGTCGTCTGCTCCATACGGTCGATCGCGTCGGGAGTCAGTCTCCCTCCGAGGTCCTCTTCCGCCCGCTTCTGCACCTGGGCGGCGATCTCATCGAGGTCTTCGGTGCTCGCACGCGCGTCCTTCACCCACTCGGCCCATGACCTGAGCGCGGTGACCGCTTCGTCGCAGACCTCGTCTTGGCTCTGCGGTTTCTGCGAGCCGAAGTGCGTGAGCCAGAGCTCGCTCGCTCCGAGCGCCCGGATCTTCTCGATCGAAGCGATCGCATCTTCGAGGTCGAACTCGGGAGGGGGCGTTGCCGGTCGCACCACACCGACGTCGGCGAGCCGCACTCCCATGGCGTCACCGGTGAACGCGATGCCGGTCGCGTCGTCGACGTAAGTGTGGTGATGGCGCGCGTGCCCTGGGGTGTCGTGTGCGGTGAGCTTGCGCCCCCCGAGGTCGATCTCGTCGCCACCTGTCAGCGCAGTGATCCGCTCGGGGTCGATCGGGTCGATACCGCCCCAGAGCTCATCCATCCGCTCGCCGTAGATGCGGGCGGCACTCGACCACAGCTTGGATGGATCCGCGAGGTGCGGGGCTCCGACCTCGTGCACCGCGACCCTTGCAGTGGGGAAGCGCGCGGCGAGGGTTCCGGCGGCACCGGCGTGGTCGAGATGGATATGCGTGACGACGATCCAGTCGAGGGCGTCGACCCCGGCATCCTCGAGGCCCTTCAGAACGTGTTCGAGCGAGGACTTGGGCCCCGTCTCGACGAGAGCGGTGCGCTCGCTTCCCTTCACGACGAAGCATCCGGTGATGCCTTCCATGCCGTGCATCTTCGTGTCGATCAGGATCGGTTGGTCCACCGGGGGCCTCCTCGCGGGCGTGGTGCCAAGGGATACGGTTGGTGTCCAGATGTTCGCTTCCGAACGACCACCGGCCGTCCTGATCATCAACCCTAACGCGGGGCGGATGCCTCAGAAGGAGCGCGCCGCGGTCGTCGAGTCGCTCTCCCAGCGATTCCGGCTCGAGGTCCTCGCCACGACCGAGCGCGAAGACGGGATCGCACTCGCCACCGAGGCTGCCGATGCCGGCGCTGGTCTCGTTATCGCCTACGGAGGCGACGGGCACGTGAACGAGGTCGTCAACGGCATCGCCGATTCCGCAACGGCGCTGGGGATCATCCCGGGAGGAACCATGAACGTGCTCGCCCGCGCCCTCGGCATCCCTCTTGATCCTCTAGCGGCCATCGAGCATCTCGTCGCCCGCCTGGGTGGCTTGCCGAGGCTCCTTTCGTTGGGACAGATGGACGGGCGCTACTTCGCGTCGTCTGCGGGGTGTGGCTTCGACGCCGAGGCGGCAGAGCGGGTCGAGGAGTACCTGAACTCGAAGCGCAGGTTCGGACAGATGTACTTCTTCTGGAGCGCGTTCCGGGTCCTGGCAGGGACCTACCGGCACCGCAACCCGTCGATGATGTTGCGCGGCGAGTTCGGCGACGTTCCCGTAGCGATGGCGATCGCGTGCAAGGCGGGGCCGTACGCCTACTTCGCCGGACGGCCGATCGATCTGACGCCCGAGGTGTCGCTCGACGCCGGTCTTGATGTCTTCGCTCTCAAGCGGATGCGCATCGAGGCGCTGCCCTTCTACGTGCTCAGGGTCCTCGTCGATCGCGTGCCTTCTCACGGCGACGCGTTCTACGCCCACGACCTCGACAAGTTCGAGGTCACCGCGGAGGAACCGTTCAGCCGCCACGTCGACGGTGAGCCGCTGGGGCGGGCAAGTTCCGCCGCCTTCACTTTCGTGCG
>JAENWQ010000234.1 GCA_016649855.1 Actinomycetota bacterium
CGAGCGGCTGGCCCGCGCTCGCCGGGGCATGCTCGACCGAACGCCGGGCTGATCCTCCGGACCCCTACACCTCTTGCCAGCGTTCCAGCCTCGATCTCAGAAGCGTCACGGCCTCGGCGTTGGTGTCCACGTGCAGCGCAGCACGGGCCGCCGCCAGCAACCGATCGGTAGTCCGGCGTGACCGGTTTATGAGGTTCGCCGCCTGCCCCACGGTCGAGCCCGTCGCCAGGTACTCGATCAACCTCAGCTGTTCCTCGGTGAGGCTGAGGATGGGGGAGAACTCATCCTCGGTCCGTAGCTCGACGGGACCGATCCTCCTCAGATCGTGCAAGAAGCTTCTCTTCGTTCGAGCGTCGCACCGCAGCAGGGCGACGAGCCCGGCCCCCCGCGCCACCGATAGCAGGGCGTTGGAAACGTCCGCGGGGACGTCGATGTGGCCCGTACACACGATCCTTTGAACGGTTACGTCCCACTCACCGGCCCCGAGCTCGAGATCGTCGTGCCGCCGCCATCCAGCCGCGGTCACCTCGGCGATGGTGGAGCGGAACAACGCGGCGTCGTCACGCTCGATGACGATCAGGGGCCTCATCCGAGCATTGTGGCGCACATCACGGAGGTGTCACACGACTTCGCTAGGTTGATCAGATGCGTCGCACGCCGGTCTTCTTCGTCGCGCTGGTCCTGCTCGCCGGGTGCGCTCCCGAGGTGGATCTCTCGGTCCAGGCCCCCGCGACGTTCTCGTCTGAGCCCGGCGGATACGAAACCGCGACGGTCACGCGGGTGGTCGACGGAGACACCCTCGTGGTCGACATCACCGGTCGCACAGACGGTCCGGGGGCCGGCGCCGCGCCGCTCGGACCCGATCAACGGGTCCGGCTCCTCGGCATCGACACTCCGGAGTCGGTCGACCCGCGCCGGCCGGTGGGCTGCTTCGGCAAGGAGGCATCGGCGGCCGCCAGCGCGTTCACGGGGGGCCAGGAGGTGCGCCTGGTCGCCGACATCGAGGAGGTCGACAGTTTCGACCGCCTCCTGCGGTACGTCTATCTCGGCGACGAGATGGTGAACGCCCGCTTGGTGGTCAATGGCTACGCCACCGTGTTCACCTACCCGCCCAACGTGCGCCACGCCGATCTGTTCGTTGCCCTCGAACGGGAGGCCCGCAAACATGACCGGGGGCTTTGGGCTCGTGACACCTGCGATGGGGAGTCTTAGACCCTTCTTGGTGAAGTCATGGGCGCGGTCGTTTAGCGGTCTCAGAATCCCGCTCACCCCCCTTCTTGTTCGATTCAAGCGGCGTACACTGAAAGCGCTCTCACTCTGAGGGTGAAACGTCCACATTGGTGGGTGACTGCTGGCCGAGCCCGAAGGGGCATAACTCTTTCAGCCTTCGTCTGGAAAAGAGTGGTCAGTGTCTATGCTGGAGCTATCCCCCGAGCTACGAACCGTTTCGCGCCCGCCCATCGCGTTGCTCGTCTTGGCGGTACTTGCCGCAAGCCTCGTGGTCGTCTCCCGGCCAATTCAGTCGACCCTTGACGTCTCAGGGGCCGGTGCGGAGCAGCGAGCGGTCGAGGGTTACGGAAACCTCCCCATCTCCTTCGAGCCGAACGTGGGTCAGGCGCCGGGTCGTTATGACTTCGTGGCACGCGGTCAAGGCTTTGGGATGGCGATCGACGCGACCGGAGCGTCCCTGTTACTAGGTACGAGACCGTCCCAGGAACTCGTCCGATTGAACATCTTGGGAGCGAAC
The DNA here is from genome assembly GCA_016649855.1 of Actinomycetota bacterium. Classification (GTDB taxonomy): domain Bacteria; phylum Actinomycetota; class CADDZG01; order CADDZG01; family WHSQ01; genus WHTI01. The sequence goes on from JAENWQ010000234.1 coordinate 1,748, forward strand.
CACAACGCCCAGCCGCGCGCTCTCGAGTCCCTTCCCGGCAAGGTCAATTACTTCATCGGCAACGACCCGTCAAAGTGGCGGAGCGATGTCTCCACCTCTGCCCGCGTCTCCTATCGCGGCGTTCTCCCGGGGATCGATCTCACCTACTACGGGACCAACGCCGGCACCCTCGAATATGACTTCGTGGTTGCTCCCGGTGCCGATCCGAAAGACATCCGGGTCGGGTTCTCGGGAGCGAGCGACATCGCGCTTAAAGATGGAAGCCTCGTCATCACGACGGCAAGCGGTGCGGTTACACAAGAAGCACCCGTGCTTTATCAAACGATCGCGGGCCGGCAGGTCCCGGTCGACGGGCGTTTCGTCCTCGCAGGCGAAGAGGTCGGCTTCGAGGTCGGCGCTTACGACCACAGCCGCCAACTCGTGATCGATCCCACCCTCGTCTACTCGACCTACCTGGGGGGAGCGAGCGACGATGTCGGCTACGGGATCGCGGTCGACTCCTCGGGCGAGGCTTACGTGACCGGCTTCACGAACTCCACGAAGTTCCCCACGGTAGCCCCGTTCCAAGGTTCGGATGCGGGGTCCACCGATGCCTTCGTTACCAAGCTCGACCGCACCGGCTCGGCGCTCATCTACTCGACCTATCTCGGCGGTACGGGTCACGATACCGGCTACGCGATCGCGGTCGACCAGGAGGGCGTTGCATACGTGACCGGCACCACGAGCTCCACGGACTTCCCCACGCAGGCCCCGTTCCAGGGATCCAAAGCAGCGGGCGCCGACGCCTTCGTCATCAAGCTCAACCGCACCGGTTCGACGCTCATCTACTCGACCTACCTGGGGGGATCGAGCGACGATTTCGGCGACGGGATCGCGGCCGACCCCTCGGGCGCGGCATACGTGACCGGCTCCACGACGTCCACGAACTTCCCCACCCAGGCCCCGTTCCAGGGAAGCAATGCCGGGTCGGCCGGGTCGTCCGACGCGTTCGTCACCAAACTCAACCCCACGGGCTCGGCGCTCGTCTACTCGACCTATCTCGGCGGGTCGGATAGCGCGGCCGCCCAAGGTAACGATGCCGGCAAAGGGATCGCGGTCGACTCCTCGGGCGAGGTGTACGTGACCGGCTTCACCACCTCCATGGACTTCCCCACTCAGGTCCCGTTCCAGGGATCCAATGCCGGGGGCCAGGACGCGTTCGTGACCAAGCTCAACGACAAGGGCTCGGGTCTCATCTACTCGTCCTACCTCGGCGGCTCGGGCAGCGATTGGGGCTACGGGATCGCGGTCGAATCGCGCGCCGCGTACGTGACCGGTCCCACGAGCTCCCCGAACTTCCCCACCCAGGCCCCGTTCCAGGGATCCAAAGCCGGGTCTGTCGATGCGTTCGTCACCAAGCTCGATCCCACAGGCCAGACGCAGGACTACTCGACCTACCTCGGAGGAGCGGGCGCCGAGATCGGCTACGGGATCGCGGTCGACCCCTCGGGGGCGGCGTACGTGACTGGCTCCACGAGCTCCACGAACTTCCCCACCCAGGCCCCGTTCCAGGGATCCAAAGCCGGGTCTGTCGATGCGTTCGTCACCAAACTCGATCCCACAGGCCAGACGCAGGACTATTCGACCTACCTTGGCGGATCGAGCGGCGATGTCCCCTACGGGATCGCGGTCGACGAATCGCTCGCAGCTTACGTGA
>JAENWQ010000157.1 GCA_016649855.1 Actinomycetota bacterium
CCACCACGACATCGACATCGAAGCCGTGGTCCTCGAGACGCTCGACTGCGTCGTCTTCGAAAAGGCCCACGACATCGGGCACGTCCGAATGACTCTCTTCTCGCTTCTCTTCCTTGGTCTTGAGCTCATCCGGAACCGGGCACGGCTTCTTGGGAGCGGTGCCCTCGATGAATGTACCGACCACCGAGAATTCTGAAGGGGTCTTGCCGGTAGCCATGCAGCCGGTACGGGAATCGATCTGTGCGGTGGTGGTTCCGCCTGGGTTGACGAATCCTTCGACCGCGTAGCTGGACAGCGCCCTCTTCATGTAGGCGCCCCAGATCTCGGCCGGCCACGAGCCGCCCGTAACCTGGATCCTCGTCGGTCGACATCCGGTCTCGCTTACGCAAGACGTTGTCATCTCGATCGCTCCCTCGGGGTACCCGACCCAGACCGCGGTGGCGAGGTTGGGTGCGAAGCCGGCGAACCATGCGTCTCTGTAAGCCTGAGCAGTGCCGGTCTTGCCGGCTACGGGACGACCGGCGGCCAGGGCCGCCGTCCCGGTTCCCCGAGCAACGACCTGCTCCAGGGCGGTGGTGGTGAGGTAGGCAACCGCCGGGTCCATGACCTCCGTGGATTCTGAGCTGTCCTCGTAGAGGATCTTGCCGTTCGCATCGACGATCTTCGTGATGGCGACAGGGTCGTGCTGTATGCCGTTCGCGGCAAACGTCGCGAACGCGTCCGCCATGCCGAGGGGGTTGACCTCGTTCGATCCCAGCACCGCGGAAGGAACCGCGGCAAGAGGTGTATGGATACCCATGGCCGCCGCAAGCTCAACGACAGCGGGGGCTCCCACGGCGATGACTACCTGGGCGAACACGACATTGACCGAGTGGACCGTGGCCTCGAGGAGCGGGAGCCGTCCGGCGAAGGACTCACCGGCGTAGTTGCATACGTTCCAGTCACCGCCTGCGTTGGCTCCGGGGAACACCATGCACGCCCGGGAATCGAACGTATTGGACAACGACATGCCGTCGGCCAGTGCCGCCGCCAGGGCGAAGGGCTTGAACGCCGAGCCGGCCTGACGCCCGGTTCCCGGCGCCTTCTTCACCCAGACCCCGTCGATCTTCTCCCGCCCCAGATCGGGTTCCGCCTGGATCGCGAGGTTGAACTTGGCGAAGGGGTCCTCCTTCCCCTTGGCGAACCAGTCGCGTCCACCGACCATCGCCTTGACGTGTCCCGAGTCCGGTTCGATTGAGACGAGCGATGCGTGGGGGTCGGAGGGTTCGGTCAGCTTACCCGCAACGGCTTCTTCGGCGGCGCGCTGCATCTCGAGGTTGACCGTGGTGTAGATCTTGAGGCCCCCGGTGTAGAGGAGGTTCTCGCGGTCCTTCCAGTCCCCGCCGAGATCCTTGAAGCGGGGGTCGTACTGGATCAGACGCCTGACGTAGTCGACGAAGTAAGGCGCCTCGTACTCGCCTGCGGGGGCTCGCGTGAGCTTGATCTTGCTGTTCTGCGCTTGGTCAACGTGCTCAGCGTCTGCGTAGCCCAGTTCCTCCATCTTCGCCAACACGAGGTTGCGACGCGCGGTCGCGACCTTCTTGCGCCCGAAGGGGTTGTAAGCACCGGGGGAGCGGATGACACCGGCGAGGAGGGCTGACTGCGCGAGGCTGAGCTTCTTCGCCGGCTTGTTGAAGAACGCAAACGACGCCGCCTGGATCCCGTAGGCACCCTCACCGAAGTACACGGTGTTCAGATAACGCGCGAGGATCTCGTCCTTGGTCAACTCCTCCTCGAGCTGCCGCGCGAGGGCGGCCTCTTGGAGCTTCCTCTCGTAGGATTTCTCGGCGATCTCGCCGGGGGCGATGATGGCCTGCTTCACGTACTGCTGCGTGATCGTCGAGCCACCTTCTTTGATCGAGCCTTCGGCAAGGTTGGTGACCATGGCTCGCAGGATCGCTTTGAAGTCGACCCCGTTGTGCTCGTAGAAACGCTCGTCCTCGATCGCGACCACCGCGTGCTGCATCTCTTCCGGGATCTTAGACAGGGGGATAACGGTGCGGTTCTGGGTGCCGTGGAAGCTGGTGATCAGACTCCCGTCGTCGGCGTAGAGGAACGAGGATTGGACCGGTTTGAACCGCAGGTCCTCCTTGCTCAGCGTAGGAAGGCTCTCGGCGATCTCGATGATCTGAGAGCAGGAGGTGGTCGACACGGCCAGGGCCGCGATGAGACCCAGCAGGTAGAACCTAGGGAGGCGTCGGAGCATGACTTCTGAGTTTAGCCGCGCCGGGCTCGTAGACCGGAAGGGGAACAAAGCGAGGCTCGGGGGGCCATGACGTAGCATCCAGGCGATATGGCCGACATGAAGGGGCAGTTCGATCGACTCACGAGGCACGCGGAGCACGTGGTGCCCGCCGCGGAGCTCAAGGCGAAGCTAGGGTTGGGCCGGCCCCTGAGGGTCAAGCTCGGTGTCGATCCGACCGCCAGGGACATCACGCTCGGCTGGGCCGTTCCGCTGCGGAAACTGCGTCAGTTCCAGGACGAGGGGCACGTCGCGGTCCTGATCATGGGCGACTTCACGGGCCGCATCGGAGATCCTTCGGGGAAGTCCCAGACCCGCCCCCAGCTGTCCAAGGAAGAGGTGGGGGCCAACGCCGAGGCCTGCGTTGCCCAGCTGCTCGACATCCTCAGCGAGGACAACCTCGAGGTCCGTTACAACTCCGAATGGCTCGAGTCCATGAACCTCGAGGATGTCCTCAAGCTGACCTCGATGTACACGGTCGCTCAGATGCTGGAGCGGGATGACTTCTCGAAGCGCTACGCCGACCAGCAGCCGATCTCTATCGTCGAGTTCATGTACCCGTTGTTGCAGGGCTACGACTCGGTCGCGATCGAGGCCGATGTCGAACTCGGGGGAACGGATCAACTCTTCAACCTCCTGGTCGGCCGGGACCTGCAACGTGGCTTCGGCCAGGAACCCCAGGTCGCGCTGACGATGCCTCTCCTCGTCGGAACCGACGGGATCCAGAAGATGTCGCAGAGCCTCAACAACTACATCGCGATCCGCGAGGAGCCGGCCGAGATGTTCGGCAAGATCATGAGCATCCCGGACAAGCTCGTCGGTCAGTACGCGCGCCTGGGAACGGACTTCGATGACCAACGGATCGCAGAGGTCGAGAAGGCCGCGGTGGTCGGGGGGCCGGGCGCGGGCCAGGCGAAGAGAGAGATAGCGCGCGGGGTCGTCGCTCACTATTACGGTTCCGACGCAGCGGCTGCGGCCGAGACGCAGTTCGATCGCCAGTTCAAGGAGCAGGCCGCGCCGGAACAGATCCCCCCGCTATCCCTCATGACGCCATCGATGGAGAGCGCGTCTACCTCCCGCGCGTCATGGCTCAGTTGGGACTCGCCAAGTCGGGGTCCGACGCTCGCCGTCTTATCGCGCAGAAAGGCGTGAAGCTCGATGGTCAGACGGTGATCAAGGAAGAGATCGCTCTGTCCGACCTCCGTGGTGCGGTACTCCAGGTCGGCAAGCGCCAGTTCGTGCGCCTCGAGGACTGAGGCTCCTCGTAGTCTCCGGCTTCAGGTGCAACCCTTCAGGGAAGGTACGTGTCTGGAAGGGTAGTGATGAGGACCAGGGACCGAGACGCCGAATTCCATGACTTCTATGTAGCCGAGGTCCCCAGGCTCCGGAGTATCGCCCTGATGCTTACCGCCGATCCCTCAGCCGCCGATGACCTCGTCCAAGAGGCACTTCTGCGCTGCTACCGAAAATGGCATCGCATCCGAGATGAAGACCCCGGGCCCTATGTCCGCCGGACCCTTACCAATCTCTATCGCAACGACATCCGCAAGAACATCGTCCGTCGTAAGCACCCGCCTGATGCGCAGAAACCTGAGCCGAGCCACGCCGGGTCGGTAGAGGACGCGCTGCGGGTCGGCCGAGCGTTGCAGGACCTCTCACCGATCCGGCGGGCCGTCGTGATCCTTCGCTACTACGAGGATCTCCCCGAGCGCGCCATCGCGGAGATCCTCGACCGACCCCTTGGAACCGTGAAGTCAGACCTCCACCGAGCACTCGCAACCCTGAAGCCACTGCTTGAAGACGACCCCGTAAAGGAGATCCGATGAGCACCGAAGATCGTCTCCACCGATTGATGTCAACGGTCGGCACCAGCGATGTCGACCCGGGCGCGTGGTCGCAATTCGTCGCGGTCGCTCACCGAGATCACACTCGCCACCGGATACTCACGGCCGCCGCTGGGATCACCGCGATAGTGCTTGCGACCCTCGGAACGGCCGCCGTACTGAACCTGGACCGCGCCGACCGCGACATTCCGCCTTCGGACCGCAACGTCGTTCCGGTTCCGATCCCTGAGGACGTCCCGACCGGCTGCCCGACCGCGCCCGAGTTCACCGAAGGCCCGCTAGGAACCGTCGCCTACCTCGGCGTGCTGGAGCTGTCCGTCGTCGACGTAGCCACCGGCGAAGCCTCGGTGCTCGTACGGGGCGGAGGAGGGTTCGGCGAGGGACCTTACTCCGATGAGGTCAGAATCAGCCCCGACGGCCAATGGGTGAGCTTTGGCGGTGGCCTCATGGCCCCCACTGCCGGAGGACCCGTCTGCGCACCCCTCGGCGTGGGAGTGCAAGAACTGCAATGGACCCGGCGCGGCCAAGCCGTTGCCCTCAGCGACGGGAATCTCATCCTTGGCGGCCCGGGACGGCAGACCACGGAGTCCGATTTCGAAGAGCTTCCAGAATTCAGGTCGATGGTGTTGTCGGACGACGGTGACAGAGCTGCAGTGGCCGCCTTCGAAAGTGGCAGGACAACGATCTGGGTCATCGATCTAGGCAGCGAAGAAGTGGTCCGGCTCACTTCTGTCTCCCCAAGGGATGTAGGAGAGATCGAGATCGCGGGATGGGATTCCGGGGGCAGATGGGTCTTCTACTGGACGAAGTTCCCGAACTCGGAGTCTTTGGATGCAGACGGGAGTCCCCTCAGTGCTGTGGACACCGTCACCGGAGACATCTTCCCCATCACAGAGTCAATGATCAGTGAACGGGACCAACTGACCTGGTGTGGCGACCGGCTGGTGTTCACCGACGGAGGAGGACGATTCGTCACGCAGGAACGAAAGAGCATCGCCGAAGCCATGCCTCCCCTGTGGACCAAAGAGATATTGGCGCAGGACGGGGAGTCCAGCTTCATCGATCCGACCTGCGACGCATCCGGCGGCTCGGTCGCAGCGATCACCGTACCGGTGGATGGTGACGCCGACCACGGAGCGCTGGTGTCTTTGGAATCCGGCCTCGACGTCATGCCCCCGGCGATCGTGCACGAGGTCATGCATGGATTCAGGTTCCCCGAGTACTGGGAGAACGGCGATCTCCTGGTGCTCGAGTACTACTGGGCGGACTCGGGCGACCCCGAATTGATAGTGCTCGACGAGGATGGGATGCGCACCATCGGGGATCTCCTGGGCGGGGCGGCATCGCCCATGCTCGGCGGCTCGCCTCGGTGGGACTGGCACCAGCCCTGATCTGCCCTTTTGGGACGCTCGGAGGGTAGAATGGCGCGGTTGTGTTTTCCCAGGTCGCACGGTGCAGTTCGAGGCCCGGGAGGATGTTTGACCGCTCAGCGCAGGGGCTGGTAAGGTACGTGAGCCCTGCGGGGCAGAACGTTGGCAGACTCACTCGTCCACCTGAGAGAAACGGGAGCGGCCTAGAGGGCACCTGAGCCTAGTAAGACCCAGGTAGCTTGGTTGCTCGCCGGTGCTCAAAGGGCCCGGCGTTTTTGTTTGTCCAGCGACAGTTCGCTCCTTGAGAACTGAATAGTGTGCCTGCCAATCTAGGTCTCCCTTTGGGAGAGCAGATTGGAATCAGTGGACCCTCGTTGGATACATCACCTTTGGTGAGGTCCAGCGAAAAGTACAAACTGAAATAAATCCGGCAACAAACGTGTGATCGGTCACTTCGGTGACCAGTCATCGTTCGTTTGCCAAGTTTCAAATCTCTACGGAGAGTTTGATCCTGGCTCAGGACGAACGCTGGCGGCGTGCTTAATACATGCAAGTCGAGCGACGAAACTTCGGTGCTTGCACCGGAGCTGAAAGCGGCGAACGGGTGAGTAACACGTGGGCAACGTGCCCTGGACACCGGGATAACAACGGGAAACCGTTGCTAATACCGGATGACCCCTGTAGATCGCATGATCAGCAGGGCAAAGCTCCGGCGGTCTGGGATCGGCCCGCGGTGTATCAGCTTGTTGGTGGGGTAACGGCCTACCAAGGCGATGACGCATAGCTGGCGTGAGAGCGCGACCAGCCACACTGGGACTGAGACACGGCCCAGACTCCTACGGGAGGCAGCAGTGGGGAATCTTGCGCAATGGGGGAAACCCTGACGCAGCGACGCCGCGTGCGGGATGAATGCCTTCGGGTTGTAAACCGCTTTCA
>JAENWQ010000042.1 GCA_016649855.1 Actinomycetota bacterium
CGTCCGCCACAGCCGCCGACGCAACCTCGACCTCGAGGCCGTCCACCTCGACGCCAGCGCCGCCGTGCGTGACCCTTTCGGTGACGAACCGTTCGTGACCGCCGACCTCGCCGAGCTCGACATCGAAGCCGGACGGATGCGGTGGATCAACGCCGGGCACCCACCGCCGCTGCTGTTCCGCCGAGGCCAGGCGTTCACCGAGCTGACCTGCGCCCCGAGCGCACGATCTGAGCGGCCCCAGAGTGCCGGAGCGTGGGCCAAGTCGCCTGACGCAGATGCTGCCGGTACGCCACACACGCCTCGTGACGATCGACCGGAGGAACGTCCTGCCGAGGACGACTCAGGCAGCCGTCTCAGCTTAGACCCTATTCCTGAGTACAAGGTCTTCGTGGGCTGACCGCAATTCCTGATGTTCAACATCGGGCACCTCGACCGCCGGCAGGCACGGGTGGGACGAACACCCGCCATCATCCGTACTGAACTCATCGGTACAGGCACCAGTCAACAAGCCGGCTACGAGCAGGACGAGCAATGGACGGCGCATTGCTGTTAGACGGCAGCCATTGGTCCTCAGGTTCCCTCATGGAGAATCGGGATCGATGGCTCGTCGCCGAACGATTGGTGGCGCGGGAGCGTCTTAAGAGCATGGGTCTAAAGACAGCAGCACTCCTGGCGGGCACGCTCTTTGTCGGCTGTTCGGCTACCGGAACCCCGCGCCCTCAAGCGGAGCCTTCTAGTGCTGTCCGGGAGACAACTCCTCCCGCGTACAGTCCGACACCGACGCCCGAAGAACCGACTCCCTGGCGGAAGGCGCGCTACATCTCCGTAGCAGAAGCCGTGGAAACACTGCAAGCCCACGTGGACGTCCCGGTCGTCTTGCCGCGCAACAAGTTCGCGGGGCTCCCGGATCTCAAGGGATGGCTGGCGGACCCCAAGTACCTCGATTGGCGTCGCGTCGACGGCCTTCGTATCGGAGGCATGAAGATCCTCAAAGGGCGCAAGATGCTGCTCCTTTCCTACGGGCTGGCCGGGTTCGACGGATGCGGGGACCGCTCCCATGCGGTCGAGACGAACGTTCTGGGGGAACCGGCGCTGCTATCTCAGTCGCCCAAGCATCTATGGAGCCAGGTCATGTGGCCGGTTACCGATACGGGGTCAACCGGCCGCTACGGGATAACCGGCACGTTCGAAGGGTGGCAGATGGTCAAGTTCGCAGAGTCGATGGAGCTCGCACGGCTGGCAGCGACCGAGGTGAGCAGCCACTGTTAGGCACTGGTCGTGTCAGTCACAGAACGCGCTCCGTATCCCGCCCTCGATCCGGTGGAAGCCCGCGGAGGCAGATGGGTGTGTGTCCTCCAGAAGCTCCCGGCGAAGTCTGCCGGCCACCAGCAGGGGCTCTTGTGCACCATGGTCACGGTGATCCTCCTCGTTTCGCCGACCGCGACGGGCTCTGAACTGGGGCAGCGCCCCTCGAGCACGTAACCCATACGTTTCACGCGGGACCGATCGAGAGCCGACGGAGCTTCGGCGCCACTACGACTACCTCTGGGACCGGATGTAGAAGGGCGGGCCGGGCGAGTTTTGCGCACCGAGCCGTACAACACTGGCCTCGGGTGGAGCGGCCGCGTACGAGCAACTGAGACGTGCTGGGGTAGACGACCACGGTCACGAGAGAGCAGAGACGATCCTGAAGTGGATGGCGCGCCACTCCACTCCCACCCAACGGGGATCATCGGCGAGCTGACCACACTCGATCATGGCTACCCGCAGTCATACGCATCGCCGCATGCGGGGCCGAAGCGTACCGACCGTGCCTTGACTCGACATGGGGGAAGGGGGGCCCTTTACAGGCCCCCCTGCAAAACCCTGCGCGCGTTAGGGCTACTCGACCGTGAAGTCCGTGTACATCCCCATCCGGTAGTGGCCCACTTCGTTGCAGACGAAGATGTAGTGCCCCGGCTCGAGATCCAAGGTCAGGGTCACCGTATCTCCGCCCTCGATACCCTCGACCTCCTCGATCTCCTCCGCGCCCTCGGGGTCGATGATCTTGTCGTCGTCACCGATCTCGACCTGATCGGCAAGGACGTCGGTTGCGAAGACCTCGAACTCATGTTCTTTCGCGCCCTCGTTGGTGATAGTGAAGGTGACGGTGCCGGCCGGCACGCTCGCCGGGTCGACCGTCATGTACTGGGTGTTCACATCGGTCTCACCCACAGCCACCGCGACCAGGGTCCCCTCGGACTCGGTCGTGGTGTCGGAACCGCCCGCGTCCGTGGTCGCCTCCGCGTCCGCGGGCGCCGCTGATGACTCTTCCGACGAGCCACACGCCGTCAGGACCAGCGCCACGGCCACAGCCGCCACTACCACCTTCGGGAGATGCTTGTTGCGCGTCATCGTTTCCTCCTTCATCTCGTTACTACCTTCTTGGACGATGTCCGGTGATCTCCGGCGCGCCTTATGCGCACCGTGAGCCACAGGACCAGCACGTACGTGATCCAGACTGAGACGACCGGGACGAGGATCATGTAGCTGCGTGCCCACCAGGCCTGCAGACCCACGGGAAGGGCTTCATACGCGGTCGCCGGGCGCTTGACGTCGAACGCGACCGTCGCGCTGGAGGGCGCGTAGCCGTGAGCCCCCCAGAACGCTACGGTCCCTTCGATACGCCCGATCTGTGCCGGAGCGAAGCGAAGGACCGCCTCGCCGGCATCGTTGGTGGTGGCCTCGCCCACGATCTCGTCCCTGGTCTCGCCCATGAACTCGGCCGGGACGATCAGGCGCAGCAGAGCACCGGACACGGGACGGCCCTCAGGGTCGATGACCTTCACAGAGACATCGACCGGCGCGCCGTTCACCGTGACAGAGTCGGACCGGACCGTGATGGTGGTTCTTGTCTTCGCCCCGGCCGGAGTGAATCCGCCGATCGCAAGGGATGCGATCGTCCCTAGGGCTGCGGTCGCAAGGAGACGTCTCATGACGGCTCCTCCGCCAGGATCGTCGCGCCGGCCGCCAGGGGTGCCTCCACCGGGGCGAAGCTCTCTGCGTCTTCGGCCTCCCATCCCTCTTCGGCCTCCCATCCCTCTTCGGCCTCCCATCCCTCTTCGACCTCCCACACGGAGATCACCGGGAAGATGCGGGTGAAGACCACGAAGATGAGCGCGAAAGCTGCGAACCCGGCGGCGGTGACCGACCACTCCACCCACGTCGGACGATAGGTGCCCCATTCGTAGGGCAACAGGGGGAGCGCCATCGAAGGGATCACGATCACGAAGCGCTTCAGCCACATACCGATATTCACGAGCACGGCCGCCGTGACGATCCAACGGATCGTGCGCGTACGCGGCAACGCCAGCAACACGAACGGAACGACCATGCCGAGGAGCGTGAAGGTCCAGAAGTAGGGGGCGTAGCGGCCGGTGAGAAGCTCCGACAGGAGCGATGCGTCGCCGACCTGCATCTTGTACCCGACGGTCGCGTACTCGGACAGGGTGAAGTACGCGTACAACAGGCCCAGAACCAGCAGGAGCGAGGCCAGGTAGCGGAAGTGCTTCTCGGTGATGAACTCCTCCAGGTGATAAACGCGGCGGAAGATCGCCATCACGACGATGATCGCTGCGATGCCCGAGAAGATCGCCCCGACCACGAAGTAGGGGCCGAAGATCGTCGAGTTCCACCCGCTCCGAAGGGTCATCCCGAAGATCCACGACACGACCGTGTGGACGGAGATGGCGACCGGCACGATCACGACCGCCATGATCCCGATCGCCCGACCTATCAGGCGCCGCTGCTCGGGGCCGCCGTGCCACCGCAGCGCCAGTACCGAATACAGGCGCTGTCGTATCCGGCCGCCAACGTGCCCGTCCCGCAGGATCGCGAGATCGGGGACCAGCGGCAGGTAGAGGTACAGGAGGCTGCCCGCGATGTACGTGCTGATCGACAGGACGTCCCACAGGATCGGCGACCGCAGGTGTGGATGCATGAACACGTACTGGAGGCGGTCGGGGCGCCCCATGTCGGCTATGACCATGCTGGCGCCGACGATCAAGGCGACGACGGTGATCATCTCTGCGAGACGGGTGATCGGACGGCGCCACTCGGCGTGCGACAGGCGCAGGATCGCCGAGACCAGCGTGCCAGCATGACTGATCCCGATGAAGAAGACGAAGTTGGTCAGATAGAAGCCCCAGCTCACGCGATCGTTGAGTCCGGTCACGGCCAGGCCGTGTTTCAGCTGCCAGACCCAGGCAAGGATCCCCCATATCACGACCGCGGCGAGGCTTGCCACCAAGAGGCGTCCACGGATACCCCACGCGCCCGGCTGCACCGGTGCTTTAGAGCGCTCGAGCAGATGCTCCATCCGGTTGCCATCGGGTGCGCCCGCAGCGATCTGGGCGCTCATTCGGGCAATACCACCTTCGAGTGTTCGCCGTGGCCCGGCAGGTACCAGACGCGAGGGCGCGTCCCGAGCTCCTCTTTCAGCCGGAAGGCGTTGCGGTTGCCGAGCAGCCAAGAGAGCTGGACGGTCTCGAGCCCGTTGGTCGCGATGTCGGCCTTGAGGTCTCCGAACCAGATGGCGCTCATCGGGCAGCTGGAGGCGCACGCGGGGAGCTTGCCGTTCATGGCGTTGTGGGCGCAGAACATGCACTTGTCGACGGTGCCTTTGCGGTGGGGAACCGGGAACTCGGGTGAGTACCGGGCGAGTGCTGCGCCCGGTGGGTTCTCGGGCTCGCCCCAGTTGAAGTAGCGGGCACCGTAGGGACATGCGGCCATGCAGAACCGGCAGCCGATGCAACGGTCGTGATCGACAAGGATCGTGCCGTTGTCGTTGCGGTAGGTCGCCCCCACCGGGCACACGTTCAGGCAGGGCGCGTTCTCACACTGCATGCAGGGCCGCGGGAGGAAGACGATGTTGCCGCCCTCGTCGGTGACCTCGAAGACCTTGATCCACTCCTGGTCGCCGGTGAAATGAGTCTCCTGGCACGCTTTGGTGCACTCTTTGCAGCCGTCACAGCGGGCCAGATCGATGACCATGGCCCATTGCGGGACGTCGTCTGCGGGTTCGTCTGAGCCTCGCACGAGATCGTCGGCGAATGCCACCGTCTTGCTGCCGAAGGTCACGGCGCCGGCCGCGATGAAGGCGTTCCTGAGGAAGGCGCGCCGGCCGACGTCTTCCGCATCTGGCTGTTGCGCGTCTGGCAGCACCGCGCCTGGATCGGACTTGTCGGTCATGCTCCGACCGTAGATGCGTGGATAGGCCCTTCCTAGAACCGGGTGGCAGGGTCACACAAGGCAGGATGACCCCTCAGCGCCCTATCCGGGGGGACGGGGACCTGCCTGGCCGAAGGTCGAGGTCGGCGTCTATCGGTCCTGAGGCGGAGACCGGTAGGTGAGCCCATGACGGTGTGCGAAGGCGACGACCTGCGCACGGTTCGCGAGATGCAGCTTGTGGAGGATGTTCGACATGTGGAACTTGACCGTGGCTTCGGACAGGGCCAGCTCCGCCGCGATGTCACGGTTGGTGCTTCCTTCCGCGACGAGCCTGAGTACCTCCTCCTCACGGGGGGTAAGCGCTGTTGTCTTAGTTGTCTTACCGGAACGTTCCGACGCCAGATGACGAACGATCCTTGCGGCGAGTCCGCGCGAGAGCGGGGCTTCGCCTCGGTCGAGAGCCTCCAGCATCTCGAAGAAGTCCTCGGAGGAAGTGCTCTTGACGAGATAGCCGTGTGCGCCGCTGCGGATCGCCTCGAAGAGATCGTCGTCGGCCTCCGATACCGTCAGGATCACGACCTTGATCTCCGGGAGCTCGGCCTTGATCGAGAGCGTCGCCTCCAGTCCTCCCATACCGGACATCGTGAGATCCATGAGGATCACGTCTGGGACCAACTCTCGCGCGAGGGCTATCGCCTCGGCCCCGTCGGACGCCTGTCCCACCACCTCGATCCCGCGCGTGCGGAGGAGGCTGACGAGTCCTTCCCGGAAGAGTTCGTGATCGTCGACGAGGAGCACGCGCATCGTCATCCGGCTCCCGACCGGGACGCCGGGACCGTTGCGCACACGGTCGTGCCCTCGCCCGGCGCCGAACGCACCACGAGCGTGCCGCCCACGGCACGGGCGCGCTCGGCCATCGTCTTCAGCCCGAAATGTCCGGTCCCAGCCTCGGCCCTCGCGTCGAAGCCCGTCCCGTCGTCACACACAGATAGCTCGAGCGTGCCGTCGTGCTCTCGGAGGGTGACGGCGATCATGGTGGCTGCGGCGTGGCGCCGGACGTTGGACATCGCTTCCTGCACGATCCGCAGCAGATGGTAGCGGGCCGGGGCCTGAAGGGACTCTCCGGCCCCCGGCATCTGATCGAACGTGGTTCGGAGGTCGGAATGTATCCCGAACTCCGCCGTGTATCCCTCGATCGACCGTGCCAGGGAACGGTCGAGTTGCGCCGACGTGCGAAGACCAAGGATCGCCTCGCGTACCTGCTCGCTCAACGCACGTGTCGCTCGCTCGAGGTCGGTCAGCTCTTCGGCGGCGAGTGCCGATCGGTTCGTCGAGACGAGCTCGCGCGCCGCTTGGATCTTCGTGGTCAGGAAGCCCAGCAGCTGCCCGAGGTCATCGTGAAGATCGTGGGCGATCCGCTCTCGTTCCTCGACCGTTGCGAGGCGTTGGGCCTCCTCGAGGCGCAGAGCGTTCTCGATCCCAGCGGCGGCAGCAACGGCGAACATGTCCATGACCAGCGCTTCCTCGCTGCTGAACTCCGGGCCGTCCGTCCGGTCGACCAGCAGCGCGTGGGACTGTGGTCCGCGCACCCGTGCGATGAGGCAGGTGGGGCTGGACGCGACCCCCTGAAGGATGGCCAGCTCGCGATCGCCCGGGGCGGGAGAGGGCGGATCGGCCACGAGCAGATCCGGCCCGCCGATCGCCGATGACACGAGCAGCACGGCGCGGTCGGCAGAAACTACGGCGCGGGCACCATGCAGGATGGCGTCGTGGAGCCTCGGGGCGGCCGACTCTCCCGTGACCGCGAGCGACGCGCGATGGAGCGTCTCCAACCGCTCGGCCTGGAAGGCAAGCTTGTCCCTCAACCTGGTGAACGACCGGAAGATCCAGATCGAGAAGGGGATCGTGCTGAGCGAGAGTACGGCCGTGGCCATGACGTGCGTGAACAACACATCCGTTAGGGCATGGATCGTCAGGACGCCGGCGACGAAGAGTGTGGGCAGGAGGATCGCGAGCACGCGAAGGGTGCGTAGCTGGAGCGGGGCGCTCGTCAGCCGAGACGAGACGGCGAACCCGGTCACGCCCATCGCCGTCAGCGTTGCCGCCACCAGGTACAGCTCCGTCGAAACCTTGAAGCCGAAGCCAACGGCGATCAGCACGCTTCCCACGACTAGGGCCAACAACAAACCCAAGCCCGTCCACCGCAAGGAACCGCGGATCCGTCCATCTTGGAGACGCCCGAGCTTCACCTTCGTCTCTCTCCGTGGGGTAGCCCTTGAACCGGCATCTGTCGCTTCGATAGTAGTCGCCCGCACGGCTGATCCGGATACATCGACTTAACCAACCCGCAATGAGAACGTCATCTCCGCGAAACATCCATATCGGACGATGTGGTCGTTCATCCGGAGTGGGTGTAGAAGAAGAGATCGACCGCAAGAACGCCCTCAGGCAAGCACTTGCCGAGATCGATAAACCGCTGCTCACTTCCACGGGTGCGGCCTGACGGCTCTCAGCGCTCGTCGCGTCCTTCGCGCTGGAACAGCAGGTACATCCAGATAAGCGAGGGGACAATGAGAACCGCCCCGATCGACAGGCTCACCACCATCGCCTTGAGGGTCACGTCCGGGGCCGCGGCGTCCGCGACGGTCACGGACCCCTCGAGCATGTACGGGTACTGTCCCGCGGCCCAGCCCCACAACACCGCAGAGACGGCAACGGCAGCGGCGACACGAGCCTCGAGGTAACGGCGACGCCACACGAGCACGAGGGATGACAGGCCCCCGACGCCGGACAGAACGATCAGCGGAAGGGCCCTGCCGGTGAGGCCGTCGAACAGGAGATCGGCGTCACTTGCCAGGACCCCGATGCCGGCGAGGGCGATGACCCCCACGGCGACACCGGTCCACAGCGCTCGCCTCCGGAAGCCTTCCGCAAGCTCCTCGGAACCCTCTCGCCTGGCGTCGGCCGTCAAGTACACGGCCGCGAGATAAGCGCATATCCCGACCGCCAGCGTCCCTCCCAGGACCGAGGTCGGGTTGATCCAGCTCGAAACGGGATGTGCCTGGGCGTTGCCCGCCGGGACCCTGCCCGACGCCACCGCTCCCGCCACGCATCCGAGAAAGAACGGTGTCAGCACGGACGACAACGCGAACGTCGCGCCGAAGATCCTCTGGAGCTCGAGCTCCTCGACCGACTTCCGGAACGCGAACGCGGAACCGCGCATGATGACCCCGAGGGCGGCGAGGGTCAGAGGCACGTAGAGGGAAGAAGTCACCGCGGCGAAAACCTGGGGGAAGCCCGTCCACAACACCACCAGGCAGAAGATCAGCCACACGTGGTTCGCTTCCCACACGGGTCCGATGGAGTGCTCGATCAGCCTCCTCTGGGGTGCTCCCCTCGTCGCGCCGCCCGCGAGGAGGTCCCAGAACCCGCCGCCGAAGTCGGCGCCGCCGAACAACGCGTAGGCGGTCAGCCCGGTCCACATGATCACCAGCGTCAGCTCCGCGAGAGTCATGGTTCCTGAGGAGCCTCGGGGCGGCGCGCCAGGCGCCCGAGGACGAACACCGTGGCGACGGTGAGGATCGAATACACCACGATCAGCGCGTAGTAGCCGATGCGGATGTTGGGGGCACGGGTAACCGCTTCGTCGACGCGCATGATCCCGTAGACGATCCACGGCTGGCGTCCGACCTCGGTCGTGATCCACCCGGCCTCGAGAGCGATAGCGGCCGCCGGCCCCGCAGCAACGGCCGCACGCATGAACCACTTGGATGTGGGAAGGGCGCGCCGGCGTTTCCACGCGACCGCGAACCAGATCCCCAGCCCCAGCAAGCCAAGACCGATCGCGACCATCACCTGGAACGCGATGTGAACGGGCGCGACCGGCGGCCGCTCGTCCTCAGGGAACTCGTTGAGCCCGATGATCTCGGCGTCCGGGTCGTGTTTACCGAGAAGAGATAACCCTTTCGGGATCTTGATCGCGTAGCGGAGCTCGCCTCCGATCGGGATGCCTCCGATCGAAAGGGGTGCACCCTTCTGCGTCTCGTACAACGACTCGATCGCGGCGAGCTTCGCCGGCTGGTTCTCCGCGAGGAAGCGGGCGGCCCAGTCCCCCACCCCGATCTGGAACGGAGTTACGACCGCGGCGATCGCGAACGGGATGACGAAGCCGAGCCGGTGGTAGCGATCGTTGCGTCCCTTGAGGATGCCGTAGGCATAGACGCTCGCCACTCCGAATCCCGCGACCATGAAAGCGGCGAGGATCATGTGCGTCGTCTGCACGGGGGTGGCCGGATTGAACATGGCCGCCCACGGATCGATGTTCGTGACCTCTCCGTTGACGATGTCGAACCCGCGCGGTTGGTTCATCCAGGCGTTCGCGGTCACCACGAACCATGCCGAAGCAGTACCCGAGAGGATGATCGGGATGCCGGACAGCACGTGAGCGCGGGCGGAGAGGCGATCCCAGCCGTAGAGGTAGATCCCGATGAAGATCGCTTCGATGAAGAAGGCGATGCCTTCGATAGCGAAGGGAAGACCGATGACGGCTCCGAACTTCCCCATCATCCCCGGCCACAGGATGCCAAGCTCGAACGAGAGGATCGTTCCCGACACCGCTCCGACCGCAAAGAGAACCGCGAGGGCCTTGGACCAGCGACGGACGAGCTCGCGGAGGTCGTCGTCGTCCTTGCGCAGGGACCTCCATTCGGCGAAGACGATGAGGGCGGGGAACCCGACCCCGAAGCACGCGATCACGATGTGCCAGCCGAGCGACAGCGCCATCTGCATCCGCGCGGCAAAGAGGTCGGGCTGAACGACCGGCGCCGAAAGAAACTTCGTCACGTAGAGCATCAGGTCGCGACCGGATCACTTCGTAGTGGCATCTCCGTTCGATGGTACGCACGCTCGAGATCGATCGGATCGGTTAGTGCGCATGTGAAAGGGCTGACGGATGCCTTTGCCTGCCCGCGGGACGTTTGGGGGATGCTTTAGGGGGTTCACGAAACCTGCGAAGCGGATAGGAGTTTGCGATGACGGCGCTGAAGGGCATGACCGCGGTAATCACAGGAGCGAGCCGGGGGATCGGGGCTGCGGTCGCCAGATCCCTGGCGAAGGAAGGGGCTCACCTGGGCCTTGCTTCCAGGAGCGGCGACGATCTCGGGATCGAGGATGCCGTGGCGCGGCCCTGCGATGTCCGGAAGCAGGGAGACGTCGAGGCCCTCATCGGCGAAACGACCGAGCGCTTCGGCGGTATCGACATCCTGGTGGTCAATGCCGGAGTCGGGGCCAGCGGGCCGTTCCTCGACCTTCCGAGCGAGGACATGGAAGAGATGATCGACGTGAACGTCAAGGGCACGTTGTATTCGATCCGAGCCGCTCTCCCCCACCTCCTTCGAAGCGAATCGGCCGACATCGTCACCGTCGCATCCGAGGCCGGCAGAAGGGGGCTGCCCCTCGAGGCCGTCTACTGCTCCTCGAAGTTCGCCCAGGTGGGACTGATGCGCTCCCTCGATCACGAGTTGCGTGAGCAGGGGGTCCGGTGCACGAGCGTATGCCCGGGTGGCGTGGCCACCGACTTCGCGATGGGACACGGACGCACCCCGGACATGCCGGAGCTGGCCGGGATGATGTCCCCCGAGGACGTGGCCGAAGCGGTGCTCTTCACTCTCACCCGTCCCCGGAACCACCGCATCCTCGAGATGGCGTTCCGTCCCGTAAGCGAGCCCGCGTGGGGATGATGCCCGAGACCGACATCCGGGTCGCGCTCATCGGCTACGGCCTCGGCGGCGCGGTGTTCCATGCTCCGTTGATAGCGGCCACACCGGGCATGCGACTGACCTCGATCGTCACGCGCGATCCCGGGCGTCAGGCGCAGGCGCGCGAACGCTATGCGGACGCCGCGATCGTCGAGCGACCCGAGGAGCTGTGGGCATCGCCGGAGGCCCACGATCTGGTCGTCGTCTGCACGCCGAACAGCTTGCACGTCCCGCTGGGGCTGGCCGCGCTGGAAGCCGGGCTTCCGGTCGTCGTGGACAAGCCTCTGGCGGCAACAACTGATGATGGCGAGCGGCTGGCCTCCGCCGCCGCGGAGCGCTCCCTGATGCTCAGCGTGTTCCAGAACCGCCGCTGGGACGGCGACTTCCTCACCGTGAGGCGCCTGCTCGCCGACAGCGCGCTCGGCGCCATAACCCGGTTCGAATCGAGGTTCGAGCGGTGGAAACCGGAGGTGAACCCCGACGCCTGGAGGGAGGAAGGGGCGCCGGAACAAGCGGGCGGCCTCCTCTACGACCTCGGCAGCCATCTGATCGACCAGGCGATGGTCTTGTTCGGAAGGCCGACCCACGTGTACGCGGAGATGGACGCCAGGCGCCCCGGGGCAAACGTGGACGACGACTCGTTCGTCGCCCTGACGCACCCGAACGGGGTCCGCAGCCATCTGTGGTTCAGCGCGGTGGCTCGCACGCTGGGGCCGAGGATGCGGGTGCTCGGCCTCGAGGGGTCCTACGAGAAGCACGGGTTGGACCCGCAGGAAGAGCAGCTCTCCCGGGGACTGCGCCCCGGGGGCGAGGGCTGGGGGTTGGAGCCTCCTGAGTCGTGGGGGGTCGTGGCGAACGGCGGCGAGGCGCGGCCGCTAAAGACCGAGCCGGGCTCGTACGAGTCCTACTACCAGGGGGTAGCCGAAGCCCTTCGCTCGGGCGCTCCGCCCCCGGTCGAGGCCGCGGACTCGGTGGCCGGATTGCGAGTCATCGAGGCTGCGGTGGCAAGCGCCCGAACCGGTACCGTCCAACGACTGGATTGGAGTACGACATGAGCGACACCTTGCGCTGGGGCGTGATGTCGACCGCGAAGATCGGCCGCACCAGCATGATCCCCGGGATCCAGCGCGCGAGCCGTTGCGAGCTCGTCGCGATCGCGTCGAGGGACGAGGCTGCCGCCCGGCTGATGGCGGACGACTTCGGCGTCCCGACGACCCACGGATCGTACGAAGCGCTCCTGTCCGACCCCGAGGTCGACGCGGTCTATATCCCGCTTCCGAACCATCTCCACGCGCGCTGGACGCTCGCCGCGGCGCGCGCTGGTAAGCACGTCTTGTGCGAGAAGCCGCTGGCGATGACCGCCTCGGACGCACAGGAGATGGTGGACGTGTGCGCCGCCGAAGGAGTGGTCTTGATGGAGGCGTTCATGTACCGCCTCCATCCTTCTTGGACGACCGTACGCGAGCTGGTGGAGTCCGGGCGCATCGGTGAGCTCCGGGCGGTGCAAAGCTGGTTCTCGTACTTCAACGACGACCCGACGAACATCCGCAACATCCACGAGTACGGCGGCGGCGCCCTGTTCGATGTCGGTTGCTACTGCGTCAACCTGTCCCGGATGCTGTTCGGGGGCGAACCGGTCGGCGTCAAGGCCTCGGTGATCCGCGATCCCGACATGGAGATCGACGTGGTGACCAGCGCGATCCTCGAGTTCGACAACGGAGTAGCGACGTTCACCTGTTCGACCCGCGCTGAGTCCGATCAGCGCGTCCACATCTATGGAACCGAAAGCAGGATCACGATCCTCATCCCCTTCAACATCCCTCCGCACCTTCCGACCGAGGTGCTCGTGACCGCCGGGGGCGATCCCCCGCTTCATCCCGAGGTCGAAAGGATCCCGATCGATCCGGCCGATCCCTACGCGCTCCAGGCAGAACTCTTCGCCGGCGCGGTGCTGGGTGGCACGCCGGTCCCGATCCCGCCCCACGACGCGGTCGCCAACCTGAAGGTGATCGAGAAGATCTTCGCGTCCGGCTAAGACTCAGCGGATCGAGCCGTCGAAGTAGCGAAGGGCCAGGGCCCAGGCCTCCTTCCCGCACTGAGAACCGATCTTCCGGCCTTCGAAGTCGTCTGCCGGCACGTGGATGCCTCCGAACAGACGCGATATCCCGGCCTGGTCCGATGCGTCGAAGTAAGTGGCCCACTGCAGCGTGATGTCCTCGGTCGGACCGTCTTCGAAGAGGAGGCCACCGGCGGGGAAGGCCGCTTCCAAGAGGCCCCCCGCGGGTGCGGGGGGCGACCGGCATCTCCGGCGCGGGATTGGGGCTCGCTATCGCCAAAGGGATCGTCGAAGCCCATCGAGGCACCCTCGAGCTCCTGCCGGTGGCAGAGGGTGCGACCTTCCTCGTATCGCTGCCCTCCGAGCCCCCGCCGGATCAGGACGGCTCACTCGACGGACTCTGGCGCCTTATGGAAGAACCGAAAGCCTCGGATGTCGTCTGACCGCACCAGGATCCTCTTGGTCGAGGACGACCAGAACATCGTCGATCTCGTGCGTGCCAACCTCATCGCACGGGATCACGACGTCACCGTGTCGAAGGATGGCTCCGACGCGGTCAGGCTCCTGGAAGACATCCGTCCGGACATGGTGATCCTGGATCTCATGCTTCCCGGCACCGACGGGTTCGAGCTGTGCCGCGAGATGCGGGAACGGTCCTCGGTCGGGATCGTCGTCCTGTCGGCGCGCCGCGGCGAAACGGACAAGGTCCGCGCCCTGAATCTGGGAGCCGACGATTACATGACGAAACCGTTCGGCATCGAAGAGCTGCTGGCGAGGATCCACGCCACCCTACGAAGGAGCCGCCCCGGGGCGGAGGACCCGGAGGAGCCCGATGTAGTCACGGTTGGAGACGTCGAGATAGACCTCGCCTCGCGGGGCGTCACGAAGGGGGGTGAGCTGGTGCACCTCACCCCCACCGAGTTCGCCCTGCTCCACGAGTTCGCAACCAATCCGGGAGTTCTCCTAACGCACGCAACCTTGCTGCGACGCGTGTGGGGTCCGGGATACGAGACCCAAACCGAGTACACCCGGGTCTACGTTGCGCGTTTGCGAGCGAAGCTGGAGGACTCCGACGGACCACCGATGTTCATCACCGAGCCACGCCTGGGATACCGGTTCACGACCTCATGACCTCCGGGCGTGAACCAGTATCCAAGGGCGGCCAGCGATCTAGTCAGCCGCCGTTGCCAAGGCCCTTGGCGACGCGAGCCCCAAGCTCCGGGTCGACGTCGCGCCAGTAATCGGCGACGCGCACCTTCATGTCGTCCTCGACCTCAGGAGCGCTCGCGTGTCCGACGATGTTGTTGACCATGTGGTCCCGGTCGATGTCGTTCAGCGCCTTGTTCCAGAAGTCGTTCACCTGGATGAAATCGTCGTCGTCGCGGTGCTTGGTATAGGCGTAGCGCGCGATCTCGCCGGCCTCGGTCGGCCATGCGACGTCCTTGTACTTCTCGGCGTCGGCCTTGGGGCCTCCCTCGGTGTTCGGCGCATACACCGCTTGGTCGCCAGAGTGCTGGTAGCGCATTGCACCGTCGAAGTTGTAG
>JAENWQ010000046.1 GCA_016649855.1 Actinomycetota bacterium
CGATTAGCCTGAACAATAAGCTGGGAGTGCTGAAGAGGATCGCTTACGGATTCGTGAACGCGGAAAACTTCGGAGCAAGAGCTTTGCTGTGGTGTCCACCGGTGGCATCATGACCAAGCGAGCGAGGTGGGTTCATCCCACGAAATCGCGGGGAGCCGACCTTTCCCTCAACCACGCTGTGCAACTTGCTGATGTAGATGTGGCAGATCTGACAAGTGAAGTAGAGGCAACGGCTGCTTCCGGTTACAACCATCTGATGACCAGCGTCCCATACTTCCTTCAGGAGACGGACTACTGGTGTGGGCCGGCCGCCACCAAGGAGGTGCTGGGATTCTTCGCGGCGAACCCAGCCGGTCAGACACAATTAGCCGGGGAACTTGGGACTACGACAGAAGGAGCTTGGTTCCCCATGGTCAAGAACGTGTTGAACGACCGCAAGCCAGAAAACGGACCATGGATCGTCTCTAAGCTCGACAAGCACGGAGACCTTATCGCCCGGCTCGATTGGGGATACACGAACGGCGTGCCCGGCGTCCTCCACGTGAGTCTTAAGAAGACACTCTTTCCTTACTACAACTTTGACCACGGCGGGCACATCATGGCCGCTGCGGGACTCAGGAAGGTGGCAGACCAACAATTACAAGGGCGGCTACGTCGACCCTTACAACGAGGCTAACTACAGTCCTGGAGGAACGTCAACGGGGGGATTCCATGAAATCCGCATGTTCCGACTCTTCAATGCCTCGCAGGCGAACAGCGGTGACATGATCTATTGAAACTGCGAACTTGCTTCGTCCTCATCCTCCTGTTGGCGGCTTCATGCCAATCGGCGGACAAGGACCAACCCGAGAGGGACGCCCGAGGGGCACAGGAAGGTGGCACCGAGGCGTCGCCGCCCACAGAGTCAGGCCCGGCTTCCTCTGATGGCACGGAACTGTCGGGACCTCCGCCTCTGACGCTCACGATCCCCATCAAGTTGTCGGGAGGATCGGGGGATGCGGATGGACGCTGGATCGCTTGGATCAGTGACGGGGCGATGGGCCCGGAGCGAATCGCAGAGCGGTGCGGCTCACCCGGGTGGGTTGGCGTAGTCCGAGACTGATCAAGGATGTGCCGAGAGGGGACTTTGCCGCCGGTATTGGCATCACGTATCCGTTTGTGACGTGGGTCGAGTACCAGGAGACCGGCAACACGTCCGGCCCGTGGGAGATCTATGCCTACGACATCCGCACGCGCGAGGCGCGCGTACTCAAGAGCTGGCGTGAGAGCGGGATAGGAGAAGACCAGCCCATCCCACTCCCCTACCTCGACCCCGTGGGCTCGACGCTTGTGTGGCATCAACTGGACCGGACATCAGGGACCAGAGCCTTCTGCATCCACAGGCTCAATCTGCGCTTCGATGAGGAGCAACAGATACATTGCACGCGCTCGCAGACCGAGTACCCGCATTTCGCTCGCGTTCGGGAAGGTCGCATCGCATACATCACCAACACCAGGCAGAGAGGGCCTCAGGGGCAGGTGTCGCCTGGATCGCCGAGGCGACGGAGTATGCGGGCGGCGCGTACGTCTTCTATTGGGAACCTGGTTCTGGAGTCCGAAGGTTCGCCACGCAGGCGCCCGAATACCCCGCTTCGCGCCTCGAACTGCTCGACGACTCCATCGTGTGGGAGGAGCCTGAGGACGTCAACGACGTGCTCGCTGTCCGTCGCTCCTTGCTGGGCTGCAAGGGCGCGGTGGCGCATGTGGCGAAACCATGGTTCAAGACCCAACCCAAGAAGCAGCACCTCGCCTCCGCCTACATTCTATTGGGTGCGTCGAAGGACAGTGCGCTCGTCATGCAATATCGAGCCATACCGAAGCCCCCCTACGAGCTGTCCAGCAAACTGGCGGTGTTCGAGCTTCCGGACTTACCTGCTGAGTGTGGGGACTAGGTGTAGCGAGGGTTGGAGTGCCAAGTGTTATGCCTCCGTTAGGGGGACCCAGGGAGGGCGCCGCCAAGAAGTCGGGCGAAGGTCAGAGCGTAGACCGCCGCGCAGCGCTCGAGTTCGGCGAGTTCGATCGACTCCCTTGCGGTGTGCGCGAGGCCAATGTCTCCGGGACCGAGGACGATGACGTCGGCTCCCGTATCAGCGATGAAGCGCGCGTCGGACGCGCCCCGGAAACCGATCAACTCGGCGGGAGCCCCGGTGACCTCGGCCACCGATGCGGCCGCCGCCACGACCACCGGCGATGCGGCCGGGATCTCATACGGATCCGCGTGCTGCTCGACGGTGACGGTCGCGTCGATGTCGGGGAAGCGTGCGCTGGCGAGGGATATCGCGGCCTCGATGCCTGCGATGAGCGTGGCCTCGGTCTCCCCCGGTATCGAGCGTCGATCGACCTCGATCCAGCATGAGGCCGGGATGATGTTGACCTTCTCGCCGCCGCCGATGCGCCCCACATTGATCGACGGTCCGCCGAGGATCTCGTGGGTGATGTCTGGAAGGGTCGCTTCGAGATGCAGGACGATCTCGGACATGTGCTTGATCGCGTTGACACCGCGTTCCGGGGCGGAGCCGTGACCGGCGACGCCGCGAGTGACCACGCGCAGCCATGACGCCCCGCGTTGGGCGCGCACCACGCGAAGCGACGTCGGCTCCCCCACCACGGCGACATCCGGACGGATGATCCCTTCGTCGAGGAGATACCCGGCGCCGCTGAAGCCCATCGTTTCCTCATCGGCGACGAGAGCGAGTTCGAGCGTCCCGCGCGGTTCCCACCCGTTGATCTTGAGCGCCGCGACCGCCTCGAGCGCCGCCGCGATCGGTCCCTTGGCGTCCGAGGTTCCCCGCCCGTACATGAGCCCATCCTCGATCTCCGCACCGAAAGGGGCTCGCTCCCACAGGGTCGGGTCCCCGATCGGAACGACGTCGAAGTGCGAGCAGAAACAGAGGGTAGGGCCCTCTCCTCCGTGCCACCGGGCGACGACGTTCGGGCGGCCCTCGACCTTCTCGTGGACGGTCACCTCGAGACCGAGGTCGCGGCACGAGGACGCGACCAGCGCGGCCACCGCGGCTTCTTCTCCCGGAGGATTCTCGGACGGGGTCCTGACCATCTCCGCCAGGCGGTTGGTGACCCGATCTCCGTCTACCGCCGCGGCGATATGTCCGGCATTCACGGCTTCGTTCTGCGACACTTCCCCCATGACCCCCTATCAACTCTTCCTGCTCGGCATCCTCATAGCCTGGCCCTTCGCCGCGATGGGTCTGCTATTCCTGATGAATCGGTTCGAGCACTACCTCGAGCGCTCCACAGCAGGGTCCCCCGAAGAGGCCGGGCTCGAACCGGTGGAGGGCACCCCCGCCGAACGCGAGGTCAAGGTCGTCTTCGGCGACGAGGTCGTGGGCGGTTCCTGAGGACGTCCCGAGACCAATAACCTCACGACATCCTGGCGATGCACTCGACCTCGACCCGCGCTCCCTTGGGAAGCGCGGCCACCCCCACCGTCGCTCGGGCCGGAGGCTCGTCCCCGAAGAACTCTGCATAAGCCTCATTGAACTCCGCGAAGTCGTTCATGTCCGTCAGGAACGCGGTGACCTTCACGACATCGTCGAAGGTCGCTCCGGCGGCCGTCAGCACAGCATTCAGGTTCTGGAAGCACCTGCGGGTCTCGTCGGTGATGGATCCCGTCACGAGTTCGCCGGTGGCGGGGTCGAGCGGTACCTGACCAGAGCAGAAGACGAGCCCATCCGAGACGATGGCTTGAGAGTAGGGACCAACCGCTCCCGGCGCATCGGTCGTTGCGATCACTTTCTTGGTCATCAGAGAACCCTCCTGTAGCCACGGGGCAGAACCAACCTGCAGGTTAGTCTTCATCGCATCCTGGGGGGAAGCGTTGAGGGGACAAGTTGTGGGAGACGGTGTGGCCGCACCAGGCCAGGAAGAGAGACTCGCCTCATTCCTTGAAGTGAGCGTCCAGCTCACTCAGGATCTCGACGCGGCCACGGTCATCAACGTCGTCATCGAACGAGCGATGGAGATAACGGCCGCCGGCTTCGGAGCGCTGGTCACGTTCGAGTCGAACGGGACGATCGACCGATTCGTCTCGCGCGGGTTCACCGGCGAGCAGACTGAGATGGGGGCGTTCATGAGCGTCCCGCTGTCGTTGCGGGGCCGCGTCATCGGTGCCCTCTACCTCGCCAAAACCCCGGAAGCGCCGGCATTCGACCGATCCGATGAGGAGTTCGTCACCTCGATGGGCGCCATGGCTGCGGTGGGCATCTCCAACGCCCGCCTCTTCAAGGAAGAGATCGAGAGGTCCCGAAGGACCGCCCTCATGCAACAGATCTCGTGGACCGTCAGACATTCGCTCGATATCACCGAGGTCCTCTCCGAAGCCGTCGAGGCCCTCGGGAAGGCTGCCGGGGTCGATCGTTGCTACATACGTCTGGTCGATGACGACGACCAGGACGAACTCGGACCCGTCGAGGTGGAATGGGACGCTTCGGGGGTTCAGCCCCTCAACCCGGCTCGGACGTCCAACCATCCGATCGTAACCCTCACGGCCCGAACCCGGCTGACGCAGTGGAGCGAAGACATCCGTACCGATCCTCGATTCACGGCGTCAGGTGCCGAAGACGTGGAGTCCGCGGGAGGAGCGGTAATCGGTGCGTCTGTCGGGACCCCTCTCGAATGGGGTGACGAGCTGATGGGGGTTGTGTCGTTCCAGAAGGTGACGCCTCACTCGTGGACCTCGTCCGAGACCGCATTGATCGAGAACGCTGCACGAGAGGTGTCGGTCGCGATCCATCATGCGCGTCTCTATTACTCGGCTCTGGACAAGGCGGACAAGCTGAGGGAACTGGACGAGATGCGCAGCGACTTCCTCGCGATGGTGTCGCACGAGTTGCGCTCGCCGATGACCGTGATCTCCGGCATCGCTCACATATTGAGATGGAAGAGCGATCGCCTCAAACCGGAAGCCAGAGAAGAGCTCCTCAACACGCTCGAACGCGAGTCACGCAGGCTCGCGAGGCTCGTCTCCGAGTTCCTCGATCTCGAGGCGATCGAGCGCGGGAAGATAGAGCTGCGCTCCGACGACGTGGACCTCGCCGAGCTCGCGGCCGAAGCGATGGTTGACGCGGGCCAGTCCGCCCGGGCAACGCTCGAGGTGAACGGAGAGGACTGCTCGGTGATGGCGGACAGGGACAGGGTCAAGCAGGTCCTCCTGAACCTCCTTACCAATGCCGCGAAGTTCTCTCACGACGGCGACCCCATCGACCTCTCGATCGAGCCGGCCGAAGACCACGTGCTGATCCGGGTCGTAGATCACGGTCCCGGGATCAGGCAGGAGGACATGGACCGGCTGTTCACTCCCTTCAGCCGGTTGCAGACGACCGTGAAGCAGACCTCGGGATCGGGTGTCGGCCTCTACGTTTCGAAGACGATCATCGAGATGCACGGCGGTGCGATCTGGGTCGAGAGTCAGGTAGGTGACGGTGCGACCTTCGCGTTCACCCTGCCGCGCTGAGGTGGCCGGATGAAGGTCATCCTCAGCGACGTGCACGAGGCACACGTGGCCCCGTTCGAGATCGTCGGCGGGAGAGAGAAACCTGCGGTCGAACATCCCGGCCGGGCGACCGCGATCCGGGACGCACTGAAGAAGATCGGGGGGCACAGCTTCCAGGCCCCCGAGCATCACGGAGATGCCCCGGTGCTTGCGGTTCACGACCCCGCGCTGCTCCACCACCTCGAGGACGCGTGGCGAGCGTGGGACGAGGTCGGCAACGTAGGACCCGCTATGCCGGACACCTTCGCGATGAGCGGCTTGATGGAGCGGGCGATCGAACCTCCCGCAACGATCGAGGGACGCCTCGGCTACTTCTGCTTCGACATGGGCACACCGATCCTCGAAGGCACCTACGCCGCGGTGAGGGAGTCGGCAGACATCGCGCTGACCGGAGCGCGCGAGGTCCTCCACGGCGAGCAGTACGCGTACGCGCTGTGCCGGCCGCCGGGGCACCACGTCGCGACCTCGATCTACGGTGGCTACTCGTACCTCAACAACTCATCGATCGCTGCCCGGTTCATGCAGAGGGGGACGGGATCGAAGGTCGCGCTGCTCGACGTCGACTACCACCACGGTAACGGGACGCAAGAGATCTTCTGGAACGACCCGAACGTTCTGGCGGTCTCCCTCCACGGCGACCCCGATTTCGAGTACCCCTACTTCACCGGCAGGGTCGAGGAAACCGGTGGAGACAGGGCTCCGGGGTCGAACCTCAACATCCCCCTTCCGAAGGGCACCACCGGCGAGAGGTTCCTCGTCGAGGTGGAGCGTGGGTTGGATGCGGCCACCGGTTTCGGAGCCGAGATGATCGTCGTTCCCTTCGGCGCGGATACGGCGTCCGAAGATCCGTTGGGTACGTTCGAGCTACACGCCGAGCAATACCGGAGCATCGGAGGGATGCTCCGGGCCACCGGCGCGCAGGTGCTCGTGGTGCAAGAGGGTGGCTACGACGTGACGGCCACCGCTACCGCGGTGACCGAACTTCTCGCCGGGATCTCGCCGGTCTCATAGGTGAGGAGGAGTCGGCCTATAAGCCGGATCCTGTACCTCCCGAAAGAGGTGGTGACCATCCATCTGGGACGAACGTTACCGTTCGCCTCGTGCGACCTACCCGGGGATCAGCGGGCGGGCCACCCATCTCCCCTGCTTGGTCTTGCTCCGAACGGGGCTTGCATAGCCGCCTCCGTCACCGGAGGCGCTGGTGAGCTCTTACCTCACCGTTTCACCCTTACCTGTGGGTGGGCGAACCCACCCCATCGGCGGTTTGCTTTCTGTTGCGCTGGCCACGGGTCACCCCGCCTGGGATTTTCCCCAGCGTCCTGCCCTGTGGAGTCCGGACTTTCCTCGACCGGCGAACCGGCCGCGGCCACCCGGCCGACTCCTCCTCTTTGATTATGCGTCCTTCTGGGGTCTTCACGTCGAGCCGCATACGTCTTGCCGCACGATCGAGCGTCATCAGCAGAGGTTTGCCGAGCGCTATCACCAAAACGGCATTCCCAACGGCTCGGAAGGCATCCCACACCCCCGAGGTGGCCAGATAGAACCCCGCGTAGTGACGGAGGTTGGTCAAGGCCGCGGCGTCCCCATCCCATCCCAACTGGGAACCACCCGACGCGAACGGCCAGAACCATAGGTTCATGATGGCTCCGAACGCGAACCCCGAGAAGAATCCGTAGGCCGCCAGCATCCCGATCCGAAGGGGCCACGGTCCGCGTCGAGGCATAAGCCCCGCCCCCATCCCAACCCACCCGACGGCGACCATCTGGAACGGGAGCCACGGCCCCAGTCCGCCGATGAACAAGCCCGATGCGAACGTCCCGGTCGCTCCTAGCAGAAAACCGAAGCCGGGTCCGAACGCATTCCCGGCAACCAGCACGATGATGAACATCGCGGAGAAACCAGCGATGAACCCCGGCAACCGCAGCGCCACCATCGCAGCGCCCAGAACGCCGATCAGGGCTACGGCCTTCGGACCCATGCCTCCTCGACCGAGCTCCACGAACAGCAAGGTGCCGAGGCAGACGAGTAATCCCACGATGACGAATGGCGCGTCGACATCGTGAGCGTCCCCTCCGGTTGCAGCGGGCAGCAGGAACGGCCACAAGAAGGCGGCGAGACCGATCAGGTT
Source organism: Actinomycetota bacterium (assembly GCA_016649855.1). Taxonomy (GTDB): domain Bacteria; phylum Actinomycetota; class CADDZG01; order CADDZG01; family WHSQ01; genus WHTI01. The sequence continues at coordinate 7,677 of JAENWQ010000046.1, forward strand.
GGCTCCGGCGAGAAGGGTGAGCCGAAGCGGAGATCTCCTCAAGACGGCACAAGGGCTCGGGCAACCTGCTCGGGAGTGAGCCATCCCGGACCGAACACGCGCGTCATCTGAGGTGAGAACACATGAGAATCGCCCAGTACCTCAGACGGGCTTCCGTCGGCGATCACCTCGCCACCTGCGAGCAGCACGACCCGGTCGGCAACCGCAGCGACCAGCTCGACGTCATGGGTGGCAAACATCACCGCGCCTCCCCGTGACGCGAAATCCCGGAGGAATCCCCCCAGGAGACCCTTCGACTCGGGATCGAGACCCCGAGTCGGCTCGTCGAGAAGCAGGACCGAGGCACCTGTAGCGACGATCGCGGCGGTGGCAACCAAGAGCTGCTCCCCTGCCGATAGGTCGCGGGGGTGATCCGAGGCGTGTGCTGCGAGTCCGAAGCGGTTCAGCAGGTCGGAGACCTTGTCTCGGTCGAGGAGCCCGCGCGCTGCGAAGGTCGCAGCTACTTCGGCGACGACGGTGTCCTTGTACAGAACGGTGCCCGGCTCTTGGGGACAGAGAGCGATCGTCCGACCGGGTTCAGGCGGGTCTCCTGCGATCGAGACCGTTCCCTTCGAGACCTCGTGCAAACCGGTGGCACACCGGAGCAGCGTGGTCTTGCCCGCTCCATTGCGACCGATCAACGCCGCAACCTCTCCCGGAGACAGGCTTAGGGACACGTCCTCCAGCGCGGTGCGCGATCCGTAGGACGCACCGACACCGACGAGCTCCAGGACCGGGGGTTGCCGGAACCGGGGGGCAAGATCGGGCTCCGGCAAACGGTACCGATGCGCCACCTGCCGCGCATCGCGCACGGTCAGTGGCGTTTCGGCCCAGCCCGCCAGCCGGGCAAGCCTCGCTACCGGCGGCCCCAAGCCGGCTTCAGAGAGCGTCGGCTCTGGTTCGCCCGCGCTCACGCTTCCTGCATCGCAAACGATCGCCAGATCTGCGAAGCCCGCCACTCGTTCGAGACGGTGCTCGGCGAGAACGACGGTGAGACCGAGGTCGTGGACCAGTCGCTGCAACCCGGCGAGGACGTCTTCCGCTCCCTGTGGGTCGAGCTGACTCGTCGGCTCGTCGAGCACGAGAATCCTCGGACCGGCGGTGAGGGCTGCCGCAACCGCGACGCGCTGTCGCTCGCCTCCGGACAACGACCTGACGCTGCGATCGCGCAGCTCGGCGAGCGACATGAGATCGAGGACTTCTTCGACGCGTCGTCTCATGGTTACCGGAGGTACCGCAAGGTTCTCCATCGCGTAGGCGAGCTCGTCTTCGACCCGGTCGAGAACGAATGAGGCGTCGGGATCCTGCGGCACGAAAGCGACCACGCCGGCAAGGTAACGAGGAGGCTGGTCTATCGTCGAACGCCCCTGCAACTCCACGCGCCCTTCGAACGTCCCTCCGCTGAAGTGCGGCACGAGGCCGTTGATGGCCCGCAGGAGCGTTGATTTCCCCGATCCCGTGCGCCCGGCCACGAGCGCGAAACTGCCTTCGGGGATCACCAGCGAAACATCTTTCAGAGCGGGCTCATCCGACTCTGGATAGGAGAACGTGACGTTCTCGAAGACGACGGCGGGGTTCACGAGTCGTTCCCGTCGCTCACGAGCGCGGGCACGGCCAGAAGTGCAACGGCGATCAGGAGAACCGACGACACCTCGGGCCACTCGAGGGGGAAGGTCGACGGAGATAGTCCGCCCGAATGCTCGATCACCGCTCCGAGAAACGCGACCGCTCCCAACGAAGCGGTCGACGCCACCACCCAGGACCCCGGCCCCCAGGCTTGCGGCCGGTACCTCGTGCGAGGGCCACTTCCGTGCCCCCTCGCGTCCATGCTCTCCGCCAGGGTCAGAGCGGCCTCCATCCCGTTCTCGAGAACGGGCACCGCCAGCGAGGGGAGCATCCTCCATCTCCTCCCGCGGAACCCTCTTAGTCGTTGTGCCTCCCGCACCTTCGCGGTGGCGGCGATCGTACGCGGTGCAAGAGAGAGGGCAAGGGCGCTTGCCAGTGCCGGTTCGTGGAACCGGCGCGGCGCGAAGCGGAGGATCCCGAACGGATCGGTGACCGAGTTGAACGTCCCGAAGACCGCCAGCAAGACGCCCAATCGGAACCCCTCGAAGAGGGCCAGGGTCACACTCGACGCCTCCACCGTGCCGAGGAACACCAGTGCTGTCCTGGTCCCCATCGCCCACAAACCGAAGAGGAGGAAAACCCGGAACGAACGGGACGCTGGGCCCTCCCGGCGGTGCGACGCGTGCACTATCCACGCCGCCCCGAGCAGGACAACGAGGTAGAAGGGGTTGGTCGTGGAGAAGGCCACCCACCCGGCACAGGCCGCCCAAACGATCCAGGCCCCCGGGTGCATCAGCCGCCCTCGCGCAACTTGCGCCGCCGGCCGGCGGCAGCCCCCCCTGCACCAAGGCCGAGGGCGAGGATCACAGCCCCGATCCCGGCCACCGGGATCCCGGATCCTTCTTCTTCCGTGGTGAGAGAAAGGTCGCTCACCTGGTCCGAGGCGAGAGGAACGGTGTCCCGTCCGGAGGGCTCGATGCCGCGCTTGTGTTTCTTCGAACCTGGTTTCTTGTTGGTCGTCGTGCCGAGCTCGTCCTTCTCGTCTCGTCCTCCCTCAGGAGCCGTCGTCTCCGAAGGGGAGGGCAACGCTTGGTCAGGCTCTTCTTCTTGTCCCCCACCGCCCTCGTCGCCGCCGTCCTCTCCTCCCCCATCCTGCGCCGGACACACCGATGCGTAGGTCGTCGACGGTGGAGTCTGGTGCGTGCTTGGGTCGCGGCCCGTCCCGTACGACCATCCCTGGACGTCACCCGGTGACACGGTCACCGAACCGGCTCCGGAACTCGACCACGACCATCCGCCCGACCCATCTCCCCGCCAGTATCCCCAGAACTCGGGGGAATCCGTGAAGCACTCCTCACCCTCCGACCCCACCCCCGCCAGCTGGCAAACCCCCTGGCCCCCATAGCCGAGCCGGTACTGAAGTCCGTGCTGGTCGGAGGCCAGCTCGATCAGGTCAATGCCCGTGACCGTTCCCGGAGGAAGAACCACGCAGTAGCGGAACTCCTGGTCCCCCGTGTCGACGACGATCGCCGCGTGCTTCGCGCTCGCAGCACACGCGCTGCTGCCGCTCCCGGCGGGGATAGAACCCCCCACCGGGACCAGGAACAGGATCGTCGCGAGGACAAGGCTTCTGAGCTTCACTACTTCAGCGGCACTGCTTGGGCTTCGGCGCCGGCTTGGTGACCGTACGCGGCCGGATCGGGAAGGGCTTCTTCAGCAAACCGACCATCCCGGCGATCGTGGCACCGGCATCGGGAGGCGTCTTTTTCTTGCCGTCGAAGGTGAATCCGAACGCTCCACCCTTCTTGCCGCACAACCTGTGCTGGAGCGAGATAAGTGCGCCCATCGATCCCTGCGGCTTCAATCGTTCGGCGGCGGCATAAGCCTGGATCACGAGCGAGGTCGAATTCGCGTCGGTGGTGGGGAATGTCGCCGTGTATCCCCATCCGCCATATTCGGAGTCTCGAAGCGCTTCCAGATATCCGAACGCGTCACTCACCACCATCTCGGTTCCCTCGGAGACCTCGAGGGCCTGGACCGCGAGCGCGGTCGTGTTCGAGTCGCTCGAGTTGAAGTCACTCCCCGACGCCTCATCGAAACACTCCCCATCGTCGTTCGGTCCTGATGGTTGATCGAACTGCCACCCTCCATCGCCACACTGCGCCTCCTCGAGCCACGCCACCGCCTCCGCGGACGGATCGATCCCCGCAGCTTCGAGCGCCAGGAGAGCGAGGGCCTGGTCGTAGACATAGGAGAACTCGGTATCTCCGAAGCGCCCATCCAGTTGCTCGGCGTTCTCGATCTGGGCCACGAGATCGTGGGCTCCGAAACCGGTCGGATCCTTGCCCGCCGCGTAAGCAGCCATGAGCACCTTGGACGCCACCCCGACACCGATCACGTTGCCTGCCTTCACCTCGTCTCGAAGGAACCCGATCGCCTCCTGGATCGCGCCCTTGCCCCGGCCGACCGCGACGAACGACATGACCGCGTCCGCCGTAGACCCCACCACGGAGAACGTGACGATGGATCCGTCGGCCGCCTGCTGCGAGGCGACGAACCGGGCAGCGATGCGCGCTCGTTTGGTCTTCGACGCCGCCTGTGTCGGTACCGCCACGATCAGGGCGAGAACCGCCCCGGAGGCCACCGCCTTCCTCAATCTTGCCGAGGTCATAGCACTCCTTCCTGGCCGGTCCTCTCTCGGGACCGCCAAACAGAAACGACCCTTCGAGGAAGGGTCGTCGGGCGGAGCCTGAGCTCGGCGCCTGAGTCACCTTTGGCCTCGAAGGTTCGTCAAGCCTCGCTATTTGCAGGGCGACCTGGCTCGTCGGCTGGTGCTAGTGCCGACCTACAGTTGCGGGACAGCGCCGGAATCTGACCGGACTTCGCCTGCGAACAGCTCGGTATCGATTGTCAACATCGTGAGCCTACATCTCAGTGATGGAAAGCTGCGGGTCGCCGGAGCATCGCCTGGGCGATGTCTTCGAGTTCGGACAGACGGGTTCCCCCGTAAAGGTAGAGCGTTCCGGTACGGACCCGGGGGCCGAGGCCCCGTTGAGCCTCCCGTGCCGAACAGGTTGGTTGAACCACCGCACGCACACCCGAGATCTCGGTTTCGCTCGCCTCGGGCAACTCACGGAGCGATCGATCGAGGTACTCATCCCGTTCCCCGCGAGGCCTATCAAACTGCTTGATGTAGATCGTTTCGATGCGGGGGCCGTAGCTGTCGTCGGGGCGAGATTCGATCCCAAACGCAACGGTGCCTTCGTCATTCGACAACCACACTTCGATCGGCGGCCGGTCTGCGGGAGTAAGGAGCACCGGGAACGTCGCCGAGCGGACCGCCTCCTTCAGGGTCACCTGCTTCCCGTCGGATATCAGGGGAAAGAGCGGAGCAAGGGAGTTCATCGAGCTCATCACACACGCGTCGGTCCCTGAGTAGCTGAACCCCAGGAACGAGGTCGCCGCGACGAAGCCGATGAATAGCGCCGACATAAGCAAAGCGAACTTCCTGCGTATCCCCCTCAGGCTCGTGATCCGCCCTCGAGGATCCCAATCGGGTCTCACCCCTCCATGGTGTGCTCCGCCGGCCCAGGGCACAAGCGCAGTAACCACAGCTATGGCCTCAGGTAGCCGTCCTTCATGAACAGGCCCAGGCGGTCGTCGGCGCCGAGGCGGAAGGCCACGAAGAACCACAGGAGGATCAGGAGGCCGGCGAGCTCGCCGCCCCAGGTCGTGAGGTGGCTGAGCGGATCGGTCACGAGGTCCCAGGAATAGGGCTCTCGGGGTTCGGTGGCGAACCCGGTTCCGAAGGCGGCCCACAGGAAGGTCTTGGGCGCCGACCACATCCCGTCGCCCACGAGATGGAGCAGCCACCCCACGAAGACGCCGAACACCTGGAGACGGCGCTCGGCCTTGAAGCCGAGCAGGATCACGACCGCGACCACCATGGCGGCGAGCAAGGTGTGGGCTACCCACCTCCCCGCCGGTCCGTCGAACACGCCGGCGAGATGGAGCACGCCGTCGACGAGATCCGGGAGCACCGCGCCGAGCAGCACGTACCGGTAGTCGACCCGCCGCCGTCCGATGGTCACGTACATGATGAGGACGGCGATCCCCATGTGCCAGAGCAACATCTAGAAGCGGTCCACTAGAAGAGGGACTCCTTGCCCCCTGTGTTGGCACGGAGTTCGGCACTGAGTTCGGCTTCGTCCATGGCTTGGTTGGCGAGAGTGTCGGCCCGCTCGTTCTTCTCGCGACGGACGTGAGAGATGCGGGCGTTCTCGAACGAGTTCATCAGCCGGCGCGCCTTGACCGCCAGCGTCCTCAATCGGTCGTTCTTGATCTTCCACTCGCCGTTCAACTGCTTGACGACCAACTTGGAGTCGGCGCAGATGTCGATCTCGGTGACGCCCTTCGCGCGTGCCAGCTCCAGGCCGGCGATGACGGCTTCGTACTCGGCGACGTTGTTGGTGGTGTGACCGAGCGAACGTGAGACTTCGCCGATCGGATCCCCCTCGGGGGACGTCAGCACCGCGCCGATGCCGGCGGGGCCGGGGTTGCCGCGCGCTCCTCCGTCGGTATAGAGGACGGCCTTCACGCTCAGGTGACGACGAGGATCCGGCGGCAGTTGTCACACCGCTGCAATCCGCGTTCGCCTCTGAGCCGCTCGACCTC
>JAENWQ010000079.1 GCA_016649855.1 Actinomycetota bacterium
CCGAGGACTCATCGACGGTGCCCTCGTCGTCGTCGTCCATGCCCTCGTCCGAGGACTCATCGACGGTGCCCTCGTCGTCGTCGTCCATGCCCTCGTCCGAGGACTCATCGACGGTGCCCTCGTCGTCGTCGCCCTTGGTCCCGTCGTCGGCATCGGTGTTGTCGTCGGCCTTGGTCCCGTCGTCGGCCTTGGTCCCGTCGTCGGCCTTGGTGTTGTCGTCGGCATCGACCGTTACCGGATCATCGGCGACGTCTACAGCGACGTCTACAGCAGGGACTAGGCGGGGCTTGGGGTTCCCGGCGAACGCGGCTACCCCGAGTCCTAGCGTTAGTGACAAGGCCAGAAGCCCTGCCGCAAGTCTTCCTGTGCTCATCGTTGCTCCCTATCTAGTGCGTGTGTTGCTTCTGACAAAACCATCGTGTCCTTCGAGGGTGATTCCTCCGTGAGATGTGCATGAGAGCTTTCTTACTCTCGTCACCGTGGTCGAAGCCGGGTAATATAAGAGATCTCTCATGGTCACCTCATGAGGACCACAGGCCCACGTGAGAGGAAGCAGGTATGAGGATCCGGATCGCGTTTCTCCTGGCCGTAGGGGTGCTCGGCATCGTTTTCGCCGTGGCCGCTGCCGCTCTGATGCGCCCCCCGACGCCGACCGTCGTTGCCCCGATCATGATCGGCGCCGAGGAGAGAGCGGGCGGCGACAACGGCAAGCAGGGCGGCGGCGGCAAGAAAGACAACGATGACAGGAAGGGCAACGGCGGCGGCAAGGACTCCAATCAACCGGCCGACTCCGACGGTGGGGCGACCACGGTCCCCACGACTCCGATCCCGGCCGGGGACGACGATGGCGACGACAATTCAAGCCCCGGGGGCGACCACGAGGGTCCCGGCGACGGCGACGGCCCCGGCGGGGGCGATGGCTGAGCCGCCCACCGGCTCGAGCAAGAGACGGATGCCGGGGTGGTTCTCAGGCATCCGTCTGCGTCTCCTGGCTTCCTTCGTGCTCCTGCTGGCCCTGGCCACCGCGGCGTCGGTGGTCGCCGTCCGGGTCATCCTGGTGCACCGGATCGACCGGGAGATCGATTCAGATCTGGTTCAAGTTGCGCGGGAGCTCCACCAACTGTCCACCGGCAACGACCCGGAGACAGGCCGGCCGTTCGATGGCAGGGTGCGGCGCATCTTCGAGGTGTTCCTCGAGGGCAACATCCCCGCCCGGCACGAGGCCCAAATCAGCTACGTGGGGGGCAAGCCGTTCCTTCGCAGCCGGGACATCCTTCCCTACCGGCTCGACCGAGACCCCGCGCTTACCGAGCGGTGGGGATCGCTCACCGACTCCGAGCGAGGCAGGGTCGATACGCCCGGAGGTCCGGTCGATTTCCTGGCGGTGCCGGTCCGGTCCGAAGGGGAGACCAAAGGGGTCTTCGTGACCGCGATCTTCAGGGACCTTGCCGAGGAGGAGATCGCCCCGGCGATCTTCGGCGCAGCAGGGGTCGGAGCGGTCGTGCTCTTGATCGGTTCTCTCCTCGCCTGGAGGATCGCCGATCGCATCCTTCATCCGGTGGCGAGGGTCAGCGCCGCGGCGCGGGGGATCTCCGAGAGCGACCTCAGGCGCCGCATCCCGGTCGAGGCACAGGACGAGATCGGGGACCTGACGCAAACCTTCAACGAGATGCTTGATCGGCTCGAACATGCCTTCAGCGCTCAACGCCGTTTCATCGACGATGCGGGGCACGAACTGCGAACGCCCATCACGATCATCCAGGGCCAGCTCGAGCTCCTCGGCGACGATCCCGAAGAGCGCCGGAAGACCCTCGACATAGTGATGGACGAACTCGACCGGATGAGTCGTTTCGTGAGCGATCTGTTGGTGTTGGTTCGTTCGGAACGGCCCGATTTCCTGAATCTCGAGACTGTCGATGTGGCGACGCTCACGGACGAGCTCTACGCCAAGGCGACCGCGTTGGGAGACCGGGAATGGACGGTCGATGCGGTGGGCAAGGGCAGGATCGTGGCCGATCGCCAGCGGGTCACCCAAGCGATGATGCAGCTCGCTCAGAACGCGGTTCAGTACTCAGGAGAAGACGGCGCGATCGCGATCGGGTCCGAGCTCGAGGACGGCGAGGTGCGCTTCTGGGTCCGGGACACCGGGCCCGGCATCCCTCCGGGCGAGCAGGAGCAGATCTTCGAACGCTTCAGCCGAGGTCACGATGGCAGGATGCGATCTGATGGTGCGGGGCTCGGACTGTCGATAGTCAAGGCGATCGCCGAAGCGCATCACGGGAGAGTCGGCGTGGAGAGCCGGCCGGGGGCCGGAACCAGGTTCGTCATCGCCCTGCCGGTTGATCAGCCCGAGCCGGCTACGGAGATTGGTTCGTGAATCAGGTTCTGATCATCGAAGACGAGGAGCGCATCTCGTCGTTCCTCGAGAAGGGACTGCGGTCGAATGGCTTCGTGACGACCGTGGCGGCCACCGGTCACGACGGCCTGGCTCTCGCCCGGGGAGGTGCGTTCGATCTCGTGATCCTCGATATCGGGCTACCCGACAAGAACGGCTTCGAGGTCCTCGAGGAGTTTCGACTGGGCGACAAGAGGACCCCAGTGATCATCCTCACGGCCCGAGACAGCGTGACCGACACGGTCACCGGCCTCGAGGGTGGAGCCGACGACTACGTGACCAAGCCGTTCCGCTTCGAAGAGCTGCTGGCCCGGGTGCGAGTTCGGCTGCGCGAGGACAGGTCTCCCGAGGCGACGCTCCTGAAAGCCGGCGACTGTTCGCTGGATCTGCGCACCAGGAGACTGGTCCGGGGAGAGAAGACGATGGAATTGAGTGCGCGTGAATTCGCTCTGGCCGAGTTGTTCTTCCGCCACCCGGGTCAGGTGCTGACGCGCGAGCAGATCCTCAGCAACGTTTGGGGCTATGACTACGACCCCGGCTCGAACGTGGTCGACGTCTACGTCGGTTACCTGCGCAAGAAGCTCGGCAGCGACGCGATCAAGACCATGCGGGGCACGGGCTACCGCCTCATGGATATACGGGACTGATCCGCCCCATTTGCTGTTCTTCATGACGTTCTCGCCGGCCTTCGTGCACATGCACAAAGGGGTCGTGGCGCCACCGCTTAATTCCCTTTCAGACCATCCGTACGACAGGTAGGAGAGGACGGGTTGGACCGCGCTGCGGCCCAGTCGCCCCCGACCGGCCACATACGAGGCAGGAGGGAAACGATGCGCAAGGGCGTGCCCCTGGTACTGAGCCTGGCGATCATTGCGGCAGGGCTGATCCCGGCGATAGCGGCGGCGACCGGCGGGGTCGACTGCGAGGACGTCGCCCCGGAGCCACTTGCGTTCCACGCGCCTCAGTTCATCGACACGACCCGCGCCGGCGGTGAACCGGTGACGATCACCACACCCGACGGTGCGATCCTCGTCTCTGCTCATGCCGGGACTACCCACGCCTATAAGGATCCGACCGCAGGTCCCGGGGGTGGCGATTTCGCCGTCGGTTATGCCAACCAGACGCTGAACTGGCGCTCCACCGATGGGGGCCAGACATGGAAGTTCGTCGGACTTGCGGGCCAAGAGAACGGTCCGCACTCCCTTTCCTCGACAGGTTTCTCCGACCCGGACTTCGCTATCGACCAGGGCGGGCGCATCTACAACGTCGAGATCGACCTGGCGAACGTCGCGGTGTTCTCGAGCCCCGACTTCGGGAAATCGTGGCCAACTGCCAATCCTGAGGCGTCCTTCGGTGACCGCCCGTGGCTCACCGGCCAGGAGCCGAACGAAGTCTTCCTCTACGTCAACCTTCCGAAGCAGCTGTGGCGCTCGACCGATGGTGGCGTGACGTTCTCGCTGGTTACGACCAGCCTGCCCGCCACCGGCAAGATGATCAGCGACCCTCTCAACCCCCAGCACGGCCTGATCGCGCCGGTGGGCGTGCAGGGCATCGCGATGTCGGGCGACGATGGAAAGACGTGGAAGCAATACCCCGATGCCGGGCTCGGCCGGTCGACACAGTTCTTCGGCGTGCCCGCGGTCGACAACGCCGGGAATGTCTACGTGGCCGCTGCCGGTGGCTACACGGGCACTGACGACACCGTGGCCAACGGCGAGGTGACCTTCAACTACTTCGACCGCGCCACCGAGGAGTGGGGTGAGCCGATCGAGATCCCGACCCCTCCGGGCGACGCGTTGTGGCCGTGGGTGATAGCGGGTGACGACGGGCGTGTCTCCGTGGTCTGGTACCAGACCCTTCAGGGCGACCAGAACCGCTTTTACATCTACGCGGCGCAGACCCTCAATGGGCACGGCTCGACGGTGACCTGTGACGACGGTTCCACCCGAGAGGTGGCTCCACAGTTCGAAGTGGCCAATGCATCTGGGCGACCCGTCCACATGGGCAAGATCTGCCTCGACGGGACGACCTGCAACGCGAACACGAGCTTCGAGGGTGGAGACCGAAGGCTCGGCGATTTCTTCACGGTCAACTTCGACCTCTTCGGCAACCTCTACATCGCGTCGGGAGACACGACCCTGAGAGGCCCGACCGGAGGGCCGAAGCCCGTTTCCAACCCGATCTTCATCCGTCAGCTGTCCGGCTCGCCGATGCTCGAGGCGCCGATCGCTCCGATCGAGCCCCGCGACCTCTGCGAGGTTGAGGTCCCGACAACGGGGATCTGCCTGCCGTAGCACCTCCGCGGTTGGTGGATAGTGTGCGGATGGTTGACCACATCACGTTCACCAACTCGGAGTTGACCTTTGATCTGTCTGTGGACGGACCCTCGGGCGGCATTCCCGTCGTGCTGCTGCACGGTTTCCCGCAGGATCGCTCGACGTTCGACCCGCTGGTCGCTCGTCTGACGGATGCGGGGTACCGCACATACGCGTTCGATCAACGCGGATACTCGCCGGGGGCCCGACCCCGGAAGGTCGGCGCCTACCGGGTGCGGTTGCTCCTCGACGATCTCCTGGCACTCGAGGCGCGCTTCGAGCTCCGTCCCTTTCATCTCGTCGCTCACGATTGGGGTGGTGTCGTCGGATGGCACGCCGCAGGTCGTCGCCCGGACGTGCTGCGGACCTTCACGTCTCTGTCGATGCCGCATCCGAGCGCCTACTTGCGAGCGCTTCGTCGCCCCACCCAGGCGAAGGCGGCGCTCTACGCGGGGTTCTTCCAGCTACCTCGCCTCCCCGAACGAAAGCTGCTGACTGGGAACGGCGAACGATTGAGGCGCGGGCTGATCTCAACCGGGCTCGGTGACGATGCGGCCGCTCGCTACACCGAGAACATGCGGGCCGAGGGCGCCCTCACCCCGGCGCTCAACTGGTACCGCGCCGCGTTCAGACACCTGGGCGGACTCGCTGCGCCGCCGTCGCAAGTACCGACCCTCTACTTGTGGGGAGACAGGGACGTGGGGCTGGGACGGACCGCCGCAGAGATGACGGGGAGCTACGTGGCCGCCCCCTACACCTTCGAGGTGTTGGAGGGAGCCAGTCACTGGCTCCCCGAGAACCACTACGACGAGGTTGGTGAGCTACTCGTGAGACACCTCGCTCGCAGCTGAGCATCTGTCTTTGTGCACCCGCACAAGGGCGGGGGCTCCGCACCGGCGAACTGAGGCGTATGAAGACTCGAGCCATGATCGTGCTTCTATCCTCGTGCCTCCTTCTCGGAGCGTGCGGCGCCGGAAATAACAAACAGGAGGCCGCCGGCGCGGAAGATGACGCTCAGACGTGTGGAACGCACGAATCGATCGCTCGGCCCGACTGGCTCCCGGCCGACCTCCCATTGCCCGACGGCACCGAGGTCATCGAGGTCGCAGAGCCAACGAATGGGTTCGAGGGTGTGACGCTCGTCCTCCCGGGATCGACCGAAGACTTCCGGGAGTTCATCGCCGCGGAGTGGGACGACGCTGGATACATACTCACCGACAGCGAGCACGAAGCGTCCGAGGCCGAAGGCGAGTTCGTCAACGGCGATAAAGAGGGCTGGTACAAGACCGTTGAGGATGGCTGCGACACCCAGAGCGTGATGTTCCTCCGCTACGAGGCTTAGAGCTCGGTTGTCGCTCTCCCCGCTAGACGGGGTCGCTAGCGGATAACCTCGGAGGGTGAGCCAGGCCGGGTATCCCTCTGAAGTCATCATCCGTGAGGTCGGTCCGCGCGACGGCATCCAGAGCGAGAAGGCCGAGGTCGGGGTCGCGGACAAGATCCGTCTGATCGATGCGCTCTCGGCGACCGGTCTCCCGCGCATCGAAGCGGTGAGCTTCGTCAGTCCCAAGGCGATCCCGCAGATGGCCGACGCGCGTGAGGTGTGGGCCGAGATCAGGCGGAACCCCGACGTCTTCTACTCGGCTCTCGTGCCGAACAGGAAGGGGGCCGAGATCGCGGCGGCGGTCGGCGTCGACGGCGTCCAGGTGTTCACCGCGGCGACCGATTCCTACAACCTCAAGAACACCGGGGTCACGGTTGAGGACTCGCTCACCCGGGTGCGCGACGTCGTCGCGGTCGCCACGGCCGCGGGCATCCCGGTCGAAGGAACGATCTCGACCGCGTTCGGTTGTCCCTATGAGGGCGACGTCCCGCCGGGGCGCGTCGTCCAGGTCACGCGCTGGCTGATCGACGAGGGCATCACAACGATCTCCTACGGCGACACGACCGGCATGGGCACGCCCCGGCGCGTGCGTGATGTCATTGCTGCTCTCCAGGCCGAGGCCCCCGAGGTCACCCTCAACATGCACTTCCACGACACGAGGGGCACCGGTCTCGCCAATGTCCTCACTGCGCTCGAGATGGGCGTCGACTATTTCGATGCCTCGGTCGGGGGCATGGGCGGTAGCCCGTACGCCGAGGGAGCGACCGGCAACATCGCGACCGAGGACCTCGTCCACATGCTGGACGACATGGACATCAGTACCGGGGTGGATCTTCAGGCCCTGATCGCCGCCGGCCGCATCGCCCAGTCGTTCATCGAGGGCGACCTGCCGGGCAAGGTGTTGAAGGCGGGCCCGAGGCTCAGCTAGCCGAGCGCCAGTCGTGGAAAGTGGCGCCGGTGAGGAATTTTGAGGACGATCCAGCAGTTGTCGCCGAGGTGACAGAAATCGTCACACGAGGCCTGCAGCCTGCCGACCTGCAAGTGGTGAGACCAGGCTCACGATCATTGGGGGTGTCCAGTGACAGACATGATTCGCACTTCCGGACTCGTCAAGAGGTACGGCGACGTGGCCGCGCTCGACGGGCTCGACCTCGTCGTTCCCAAGGGGACCATCCTCGGGCTCCTTGGCCCCAACGGCGCCGGTAAGACGACCGCCGTGCGCATCCTCACCACGCTTCTTGAGCCCGACTCCGGCTCCGCCGAGGTCGCCGGCATGGACGTGATCGCCGACCCCGACCAGGTGCGGGAGCACATCGGGCTCTCGGGCCAGAACGCCGCGGTCGACGAGCATCTGACCGGGTTCGAGAACCTCGACATGGTCGGGCGTCTCTACCACCTCGGCAAGACCAAGTCCCGGGACCGCGCTCGGGAGCTCCTGGATCTCTTCGAGCTCGACGAGGCCGGTGACCGTCCGACCAAGACCTACTCGGGCGGGATGCGCCGCCGCCTCGACCTCGCTGCCGCGCTGGTGGCCGCTCCCGAGGTGCTGTTCCTCGACGAGCCCACTACCGGCCTCGACCCCCGTAGCCGGGTCGTCATGTGGGGCGCGATCCGCGACCTTGTCAAAGACGGTGCCACCGTCCTTCTGACCACGCAGTACATGGAGGAGGCCGACCAGCTCGCCGACGACATCGTCGTCATCGATCACGGCAAGATGATCGCCCACGGGACCGCGGACGAGCTCAAGACTCAGTTGGGCGGCGAGCGGATCGAGATCGTGGTCGGACAGCCCTCGGACATCGAGTTGGCGAGGTCGATCCTGGCCGAGCTGTGCCTCGGCGAGGTCCAGGTGAACGAGCAGAGCCGCCATCTCACCGGCGCGGTCGACGGGGGAACGAGCGTCCTGCAGGAGGTTCTGCGCCGCATCGATGCGACCGACGTCACGCTTCTCGATGTCGGGCTCAGGCGTCCGACCCTCGACGACGTGTTCCTGACCCTCACCGGTCACATCGCCGAAGAGACGACGGACGAGGACGCCGGCGGCGATCACGAAACCGGCCGAGCACTTATCAAGGAAGAGGAGGTCGTCTGATGACTACCTTGGCGCACACCCTGGGCGACGGAGCAGTCGTCGCCAAGCGCAACCTCATCAAGATCAAGCGCGTCTCCGAGCTTCTCCTATGGACCACGATGTCCCCGATCATGTTCGTGCTGTTGTTCGGATACATCTTCGGCAGCTCGATCAATATCCCGGGCACCAGCTACCGTGAATTCCTGATCGCCGGCATCTTCGCCCAGACGGTCGTGTTCGGTGCGACGTTCACGGGAGCCGGTATGGCCGAGGACATGAAGAAGGGGATCATCGACCGCTTCCGCTCGCTGCCGATGGCCCGTTCCGCGGTGCTCGTCGGGAGGACCGCCAGTGACATCGCCTACAACTCGATCTCACTCGTCGTGATGTCGCTAACCGGTCTGCTGATCGGGTGGAGCATCAACACCAACGTGATCGAGGCGCTCGGCGGCTACCTGCTCCTGCTGCTGTTCGCCTATGCGATCTCGTGGGTGATGGCGTATGTCGGGATGTTGGTATCGAGCCCGGAGGCGATCAACAACGCTTCGTTCATGGTCATCTTCCCGATGACATTCATCGCCAACACGTTCGTTCCGATCAACAACTTCCCGAGCGTCCTGCGTACGGTGGCGGAATGGAACCCGGTGTCGTCGCTCGCCCAGGCGGTACGGGAGGCGTTCGGGAACACGTCCCCGTCGATGTACGAGACGGATGCCTGGTCGCTCCACAATCCGATCATCTACACGCTGATCTGGATCGCCATCCTCCTGGTGGTGTTCGTCCCGCTGAGCGTGCGCCAGTACCAACGAGCCGCCAGCCGCACGTAACGCCGGCTTCTCTATTCGTTCTAGAGGTTTGTGTGCGGGTGGGTCTTGAACTTCATCTCGAAGGCGTCGACCTGGGTCTTGTTGACCGGGATCTCGATCGCCGAACCGTCCGTGAACGAGAAGGCCAGCTTCTCGCCCTTCGAGCTGGTCTGCGCGTCGACGCCCTGAAGCTCCTTCACAGGAACGTCGTAGAGGACGCCGTCCGGGGTCAGCCATTTCTCCTTCCGGAGGAGCAGCAGCCGTTCGGTGGTGAGGACGATCAGCACGTCGCCATCGTGCGGCCACCTGGATCCGTGACCTTCGCCGGTCACCCGGAAGACGTCGTCGGTGAGCTTCCTGGTGAGAGAGGTAAGCGCCTTGTTGACCTTGTCGTCGTACTTGTCCGAGGCGGTCCACTCCTGGTTGGCGACCGCGAGGACCGATTCGAGCGCTCCGAAGACCCCGTTGATGCCCCGGCCCCGCTCTTCGATCCGAGTCGCCCGCTCCTCGAGATCGTCCTTGCCCTCGATAGCGCGGCCCACGCCCTGCTGGCTCTGATAGGACTCCTTGGCCATCCCCCACAGCTTCTTCATCCCGGGCATGCATCGCCTTTCGTCGTTGGTCCTGAAACCGTACGGCTGGTTGCCGTGCGGGTCCAGATGGTTCGGCTAGATGAGGATCAATCCCAGTATCACGAGGGACGCGGCGAACAGCACTGCGCCCGTGGCGAGGAAGCCAGTTTGGAGCCTCCGTCGGGCGGTGACGCCCGCGATGCCCAGGAAGAAGAGAACGATGGCCATCAAAACGGTGACGAACTCGTAGCTGTCACTCGCCGCGTCGGCATCGGCGGCCGCGTTGAAGTGCTTTTCCACCTCTTCGTCGAGGGCCCGCGCGTCGTCGAATTGAAGAAGCCGGTAGTCGGGATTCTCCTCGGTGAACGGCGTGGACACCTCGGTGTGCTCGTTCCACCATTCGAGGCCGGCGAGCAGTTCCACACTCATCAGGTTGTTCTGGATGTAGTCGGCGAACACGATGTCGTCGGTCTGCACGGCCTTCATCCATTCGAGGAAGACAGCCTGGTCCTCGGCGCGGAACTGATTGCCCTCGGTCCACAGTTGACTCGCCTCGTCGACCTTGCGGATGCCCTGGTTGTAGTTGGAGATGACCTCATCGCTGATGAGTGACGCCTTGTAGGCGGCAAAGGTGGTCACGATGGCCGCCAGACCGAGAAGAACCCCCAGCACGATGTCCC
>JAENWQ010000025.1 GCA_016649855.1 Actinomycetota bacterium
GAGCCGGGGAGGGGAATCGAACCCCTGACCTATTCATTACGAGTGAATCGCTCTGCCGTCTGAGCTACCCCGGCCGGGGCAGTGAGTTTACCTGCGCCGGCGCGGGATGAGGTGCTACCAGGCGGAGCCGACGCGCGACGGCGCGGGGGCGAGGCGACCTATCTCGAGCAGTAACGCCTCCATCTGGAGGGTCGCGTTCGCGTTGCGAGTGAACGTGGCGCGCGTAGCGATGCACCGATCGATGATCTGGACCAGGGCGGCATCCGGGATCTCTCCGGCCCCCACCCAGGACTCGATCTCCTCGAGCACATCCAGGTTGGCGACCGCATCGGTGCCCCCCACCCGCAGAACCAACACGTCCCGGTAAAACGACGCTAGCGACTGGATCGCTTCGCCGAGGATCTCTTCTTCGACCCTCCTGAGTTCCCTCTTGTGCCGGGTCGCGAGTGCGTTTCGAGCCATGGCGGTTCCCCGGCCCTCTCCCATAGCCTCGGCGAGATCTGTGACCTCTTCCTTCTGAAGTGTTTCCCGCCGCTTGACGACCTCCTTCGCCTCGGCGATCACCTCGGCCGCCGAATCCAGCGCGTCGACCGGTGACGCGAGCCGGCGAGGGATGCCCAACCAGAGCCGTCGACGTTCGGAGGTCGCGTCATCGAGGGCGAAGGTTCGGGCTCGCTCGAGGTCACCGTCGGAAACCCGCGCCGCCAAGAGGGCGTCGGTGTTCGAGGCACCTTCCTCGGTGAGCATCGCAACGATGCGTTCCTCCGGAACCGCATCGAGTCGTACGACGCGACAGCGTGAGTAGATCGTCTCGAGCAGCTCCTGCTCGTGCTCGGACAGGAGGATGAAGACGGTGTCACCCTGAGGTTCCTCGAGCGACTTGAGCAGTGCATTCTGCGCTTCGTCGTTCATACGATCGGCTTCCTCGATGATGAACACCTTGTAAGGACCCTCGAACGGCGAACGCGCCGCCTCGGGGATGATCGACTCCCTCACGA
Source organism: Actinomycetota bacterium (assembly GCA_016649855.1). Classification (GTDB taxonomy): domain Bacteria; phylum Actinomycetota; class CADDZG01; order CADDZG01; family WHSQ01; genus WHTI01. Next base: position 999 of record JAENWQ010000025.1, read on the forward strand.
CCCCAACGGGGATCAGTGGTCCTTCGGGAACGACGTGGTGGACATCGGGATGATGCCGCCGGAGAACCCGGAGGCACTCTCGGCACTCCCCGCAACCCTCACCGGGTGCGACCTTGCAGTTGAGGGACGCGGCCATGGCCACCGCAGCCGCAAGCTTCCCGGATCCCGCCGGTCCCAAGAGCAGCCACGCGTGAGCAACCTCGCGGCCGGCCATCTGGGCGCACAGACGTTCCGCCGCCTCGGATCCCTTGAGCCGGTCCCAGACGCTCATCGGGGCATCGGCGGTCCGGGGGGGCCGAGGTCGCGAGCGAAGGTAGCGGGAGGGGCGTGCTTCCCGGCCCGGTCTCCGTAGACCCTGAGGATCTCCTTATGGACGTCCTCTTTCGATCTCGAGGCATCGAGGACGACGAACCTCTCGGGGAAGCGGTTCGCCAGATCGAGATAGGCCGCGGACACCCTCTGGTGGAAGTCTTCGCCGGCACTCTCGAGGCGATCGGGATCGTTCCCCGCGCGCTCGAGGCCGGTCGAGGGATCGAGGTTCAGGAAGAAGACCAGATCGGGCATCAGACCCTCGGTCGCCCACTCGCTGATCTCATAGATCTCATCGAGTCCGAGGCCACGGCCCACTCCTTGGTACGCGAGCGACGAATCGATGAACCTGTCGGACACGACAACCTTGCCCTTCGCGAGAGCCGGTTTGATGACCTCGGCCACGTGCTGCGCACGATCGGCTGCGTAGAGAAGGGCTTCGGCCCTCGGGTCCATCTCGCTCGCACCCTTGTCCAGAAGGACGTCTCGGATCCGCATCCCGATCTCCGTGCCGCCCGGCTCGCGCGTCGTGACGACATCGGCGCCACGCGCTTCGAGCCATTCCACGAACGCCGCCATCTGCGTGGACTTCCCGGCACCTTCGCCACCTTCGAAAACGATGAGATACCCGTCGCCTTCCCCTCGTTCGGACGATCGCTTCTTACCGTCCCGATGGTTGATCGCCCTCATGGACAGGAGCCCGCCTCCGGCAGCGACGAGGCCCGCGAGCCACAGCGTGACCCGTGACCCCGGGAGATCGAGCGTCGCGAACGGGAGCGTCAGAGTGTTGTCGCCGATCGCGCCGGCGAACAGGGGGAACAGGCCGAGACCCACCAGGGTTCCGATACGGATCACGGTGTAGGCGGCGGAGAACGTACGACCTCTCAGGTCATCGGTGACCTTCTCGTGGATCAGTGAGTAACCGGTCGAATACGCGCCGCCGCCGAAGAACCCCAGCGATGCCGCGATCGGGATAGCCGGACCGAGACTGTTCATGCTGGCGAGAGCCACGAGGCCGGCCCCCAGCAGGACGATGGAAGCGGAGAACATCACGTCCTTCTGAACCTTCCTCGAGATGACTCCCACCGAGAGCAATCCTGCGATCATCCCCACCCCGAGGAACCCGATCAGGAACGCGAACCCCTGGGGCCCCCCGCCGAGAACATCGTCGACGAACCCGATGCCGAGTGAGAACACGCCGCCTGCTGCAGTGAACGTGAAGGCGATCCCCAGGAGCCACGGCCGGACCTGCCTGTCGTTCTTGATGAACTGGAGACCTTCGACGAGATCTCGTTTGACCTCTCCGAGATCGAGCTTTCCGGCTCGGCGGCGGGAGGCCGGAAGCGAGATCCCATAGAGCATCGCTGCGGAGAAGACGAACGTTAGCGAGTTGACCCAAAGGGCAAGTGAATCCTCATTGCCGGCAAGTCCCTCCAGGGCCGGCACCGCATGGCTCAAGAATCCAGCAAGCTGCGTCATCAGAGCGAAGACGAGCGACGCCAGTGGCCACGGTCCGTACACCGCAATGAGGTTCAGCGAGTTCGCGTGCGTGAGTTGGTGCTGAGGAACAACGTGGGGAAGCGAGGCGTCCTTGGCCGGGCCCCAGACCAGAGTGAGGCTCTCGAGCAACATCGATGCGACCAGGAGATACGCAAGGCTAGGGAAGAACGGGAGCGAGAAGACGACCGCTCCTCGGATCAGGTCGGCCGTCATCATCGTCTTGCGGCGATCCCAGCGATCCGCGATCACGCCCGCGATCGGCCCGGCGATGAAGCCGGGCAGCACCCTTGCGGTCATGACCATGCCGACGGCGGTGTTCCCCCCGATACGATTAGCAAAGACCGCGATCGCGATGACCCCGATCCAGTCACCGAGGCTCGAAACCGTTTGGGCGAGGAAGAGCCTCAAGAAGTTCCGATTCTTGAGCAGCAGGAGGAACGTGACCTCTTCGTGGTTAGAGGTCACGACCTTTAGTTCGGGTTTGCGAGACGGCTGCTGGATGGGGAACGGACCTTCCTGCTTGCTCTGCTGGTCAGACCTTCCGGTCCCATCCTACGGATTTATCCCTTCTTGGGGGCGGTCGTCTTCTTCTTGGTCGTCTTCTTCTTGGTCGTCTTCTTGGCCGGGGTCTTCTTTGGTTTCTTCTTGATGTACTTGCACTCCGGGTAGTTCGAGCAGCCCGTGAACGGCCCGAATCGGCCCCGCTTCTCCACGAGAGCGTTCCCACACTCGGGACACGTCTCTCCGGTCTCCTTCGGGGGGTCCTTCTTGATGTACTTGCAACCCGGGTAGTTGGAGCACCCGACGAAGGGGCCGAATCGACCCGACTTCGCGACGAGCTCGTTGCCGCACTCGGGACACTTCTCCCCCGTTCCGACGGGGTCGGGAAGGGGGTTGCCCTCGGCGTCGAGCTGTTTAGACCACTTACATTCCGGCCACCCGGAGCACGAGAGGAACCACAGTCCGTGCTTACCGAACTTCTTGACCACCGGACGGCCGCAATCGGGGCAGGTCAGATCCGTTGGGCGCTCGGGACGGGTCATCTTGTCCTTCTGCTCTTCGAGATGAGCGGTGAAGCTCAGGAAGAAGTCCCTGACGACCGGAGCCAGCTGCTTCTGCCCAATGGCGATCTCGTCGAGTTCCTCTTCCATGCGCGCCGTGAAGTTGAGATCAACGACCTCTGGGAAGTGAGCCTCGAGTTGCTCCGTCACAACCTCGCCCCGAGGCGTCGGGAACAGGCGCCGAGACTCGCTCGTCACGTACTCGCGGTCGATCAAGGTGCGCACCGTCGGCGCATAGGTCGACGGGCGACCGATCCCGACCGCTTCCATCTCTTTCACGATGGTCGCCTCGGTGAAACGTGGAGGAGGCTGGGTGAAGTGTTGCTCTGGTGTCAGCTCGCGCAGATCCAGGACATCGCCCTCTGCCAGCTCCGGAAGCATCCTGTCGAGTTCTTCGGGCTCGTCATCACCGCGCGCGAGATAGACCTTGAGGTAACCCTCGAACTTGAGCGTCTGTCCTGTTGCCCGGAACATGACGCCGTTCGATTCGATATCGACCGATGTCGCGTCGTAGACGGCCTCCGCCATCTGGGAAGCAACAGTCCTCTGCCAGATCATCTCGTAGAGCTTGAGCTGGTCCGGGTCGACGACCCCGGCAAGATCCGAAGGAAGCCTGGCGACGGACGATGGTCGGATCGCCTCGTGAGCTTCCTGCGCGCCCTTCGACTTCGTGGTGAACTTCCTGACCTCGTGGAACTCTTTCCCGTACTCGCCCTCGATGACCCGACCGATCTCACCAAGCGCGTCGTTCGAGAGGTTGATCGAGTCGGTTCGCATGTAGGTGATATGGCCGGCTTCGTACAGACGCTGAGCCATCTGCATGGTCTTCCACGTCGGGTATGAGAGCTTGGAGGATGCGATCTGCTGCAATGTCGAGGTCTTGAACGGGGCTGGGGGCTTCCGTCTGCGCTCGTTCCTGCGGACCTGAGCCACGGTCCAGGGACCGGGTCGCACCCGTTCGACGAGCGCCGCCGCACCGCCTTCGTCGGGTAGCTCGAACTTGTTCTTCTCGCCTACCGGGTAGGAGGCATCGAACTGCCCTCCATCCTTGGTCGCGAGGTTGGCGGTGACATCCCAGAACTCTTGAGCCACGAAGGCGCGGATCTCACGCTCCCGTTGAACTACAAGGAGAAGTGCCGCACTCTGTACACGTCCCGCGGACAGATTGGGCCCGACCGTCCGCCACAACAGCGGTGAGAGCCGGTAACCGACGATCCGGTCGACCGCCCGCCGAGCTTGCTGTGCGTCGACCAGGTTCATGTCGATATCACGGGGATTCTCAAACGCTTCTGTCACCGCACGCTTCGTGATCTCGTTGAAGGTGACGCGTCGAGACTTCTCTTTGGGAAGCTTGATGAGTTCGGCGACATGCCACGCGATGGCTTCGCCCTCCCGGTCGGGGTCAGGTGCCAGCCATACCGTCTCCGCGTCCTTCATCGCCGACTTGATCGCGGAGACGGCCTTCTTAGCCTGGGCGCGAGCGATCGGCACGTAGGAGATCTGCACCCCTCCATTGACCTCGATGCCGAAGTCCGACTTGGGGAGGTCTCTCACATGCCCCATCGAGGCAAGAACCTTGAAGTCCTTACCCATGTATTTCTCGATCGTCTTCGCCTTGGCAGGCGATTCCACGATCACGAGATTCTTCGCCACTTAACTCCTTGGGTAGACGGGCGACCACTTGTCGCACCCCGTTGGTTCGTTGTCAAGCTAACGACGATCCGGGGCGGAGTGTTCCCGCACCGACTGATCGGCCCCTCGGAACCGCCTGGAACCGGGGGTATCCAGGGCCTACAGCGAGGTGGTGAGGACGGTCAGGAGCTCGGGCTCTGCTTCCGGAGAAGCAAGAGCCAGTATCTCGTCCCCCGAGTACAGCGACGTCTCATCGGTCGGAGCGATCACATGCCGGCCCCTGACTATCGCGACCAGGGTGCAGTCGGTCGGGAGACTGAGATCCCCAAGAGACTTGCCCACCACCGGCGAGTCCTCGGCCAAAGTGATCTCGACGAGGGCGACCTTGCCCTGTTCCAAGCTGAGGAGGCGCACGAGGTCTCCCACGGAAACCGCTTCCTCCACCAAGGAAGTGAGCAGGTGCGGCGTTGATACAGCCACATCCACTCCCCATGACTCGGTAAAGAGCCACTGGTTATCGGGGTGGTTCACCCTGGCGATGACACGCGGGACGGCGAACTCCTGCTTGGCGAGAAGAGAGATAACCAGGTTGTCCTCGTCATCTCCGGTGGCCGCGACCATCACCTCACAAGAGGCGAGCACGGCCTCGTCGAGCGTGTGCAGTTCGCACGCGTCCCCGATCACGAAGTTCGCCTCTAACTCCCCCGCGTGCGTCTCGACCACTTTCTTGCTCTGCTCGATGACGGTCACGTCGTGGTTCTTAGAGCGAAGGTCTCGGGCAACGAAACGGCCTACCTTGCCTGCGCCGGCGATGGCGATACGCATCGGCTGGACGGTCACTCGGGCCTCCCGATGGTCTTGATCGCGTCTTTGAGATCGGCCGCCTCTTTTCGGACCACGGAAACATGCAGGATGTCGCCATCCTGGATCGTTAGTTCCTTGTCGGGGACCCGGGGAACCCCGAACCTGCTGACCGCAACGATCCTTCTGTGTCCATCGAGGTCCACATCGAGAGCATGCTTGCCCACGGCCTCAGGAGGGGCCGAAACCGTAGTGACGACAACTTCCCCGTTATCGACGGTGTATTCGACGGGGACGTCTTCGGGAAGGATGAACCGGAGCATCTGATCGGTTGTCCATCTCACCGTCGCGACGGTCTGGATCCCGAGGCGTTGATAGATCTGAGCGCGCTTGGGATCGTAGATACGAGCAACCACGTTCGGAACCCGGTAGTGCTCCTTCGCCACGCGAGCCGAGACGATGTTGGAATTGTCCCCGCTGGTTACGGCGGCGAAGGCTGCGGCCTCTTTGATGCCGGCCTCCTCCAGAGCGTCCCGGTCGAAGACAAATCCGACCACGGTCTTCCCTTTGAAGTCGGGCCTGAGGCGATCGAATGCCTCCGGGGCCCTATCGATGACTGCCAGACTGTGGCCCAGCCGCTCGAGGTTCGTCGCCAACTCCGAACCGACGCGACCAGAACCGGCGATAACTACATGCATCTTTGAAGCACGCTCCTTCGATCCTCAGACGTGGCGGGCACCGGAAAAGATCTTCCTCCCGTGCCGCCTCGGGGTGCGATTCCTACCGCGGGATACTGCCATCGGGATACTGCCATACTTGCCGGTCGTGGCGTTGCTGAAACGATTCATCGAAGGCTTCACGAAGGCTCCTGAGGAGACCCGGGCTGAGAACCTTGCCCGGTGGATCTCGACCCTCGAAGGCGTCACTCCCCTGAGTCAGGTCGCCCCGCGACAGAGGTACCGGGTCGCGGGAGTCATCCAGAACATCAGGATCGATCCTCGCGAGGGACGCGACTCGATCGAGGCGACGATCATCGACGGGTCCGGACGCATGATCGTGAAGTGGTTGGGTCGCTCTTCCATGCTCGGTGTGGGTCTTGGGAAGGGCCTGGTCGTTGAGGGCATCGTTGGTGAATCCGAGGGGATGCGGGTGATGATCAATCCCGAGTGGAATCTGGTCCCGGGGCCCGAACACGGATGACCCTCGAACGATGAGCAAGCTCCAGGCAGCGCTCAAGCGGGTCCTCGTCGGCAGACCGATGTCGTCCGGCGAGATGGAGCACACCCTCCTTCCGAAAACGATCGCCCTTCCGGTCTTCTCCTCCGACGCGTTGTCGTCCAACGCCTACGCGACCCAGGAAGCGATGATCGTCCTTGCTTTGGCCGGCACCGGCGCGCTGCAACACATCGTTCCTATCTCTCTCGCCGTAGCGGCACTTCTCGCGATCGTGATCATCTCGTACCGGGAGACCGTGCGCGCCTATCCGACCGGCGGCGGCGCGTACCGAGTCTCCAAAGAGAACCTCGGGATGTACCCCGGATTGATCGCTGCCGCGGCTCTGCTGATCGACTACGCGCTGACGGTTGCGGTCTCCATGACGGCGGGGGTCGACGCGATCCTGTCGGCGGCTACCTCTCTTGTTCCCTACCGTGTCGAGCTGGCCCTGTTCTTCGTGATCTTGGTCGCGGTTGCGAACCTACGAGGTACCAAGGAATCCGGGATCCTGTTCGCCATCCCAACCTACGGCTTCATCTTGTCTGTCTTTGCGTTGCTGATCACCGGCTTCGTCCGGTGCGCCGTGGACTGTCCAGCCGCGGAGAGCGCGGGCACGATCATCAAACCCGCAAGCGCGCTGACCTTCTTTCTCATCCTGAAAGCATTCGCTGCCGGGACCACGGCTCTGACGGGAGTTGAGGCGATCGCCGACGGGGTTGGCGCATTCCGGTACCCGCAGTCGAAGAACGCAGCCCAGACGCTGGCGATCATGGGGATCCTTTCGATCTCGATGTTCCTCGGGATCTCCTACCTGGCTCACGCGACCGGTGTCGTTTACGTCCATGGGGCCGAGCGCACGGTGGTCGCTCAGGTCGCTCACGCGATCTTCTCGGGAGGACCGGCCTTCTACGTCCTTCAGATCATGTCTGCGGCGATCCTCTTACTCGCAGCGAACACAGCGTTCCAGGACTTCCCGCGGATCTCATCGATCCTTGCCGGTGACCACTTCATGCCGAGGCAATTCTTGAGCCGGGGCGACCGCCTCGTCTTCTCGAACGGGATCATCATCCTCAGCGTTGCGGCGGCGTTCCTCATCACCGCGTTCAACGCCGATCTGAACAGGCTCATCCAGCTCTACCTCGTGGGCGTTTTCATCTCGTTCACGTTCTCGCAGACGGGGATGGTGCTGCGATCCCGGCGGTTGAAACCGAAGGGGTGGCACCGGACGGTGGTCGTCTCGGGGATCGGAGGAACGGTCACCGGGATCGTCCTCCTGGTCGTCGTCATCACCAAGTTCACCGGCGGTGCCTGGATGGTGATCTCTGCCATCCCGGTCCTCGTGTACCTCATGAGGAGCATCCACAAGCACTACGGAGATGTCCAACACCAACTAGATCACCCGGACCGCCGGCCGGTCGATCGACGCGCCGGTCACCAGAACCTCGTCATCCTCGTCACCGACCTCGAGGAGGCCACTGCGCAGGCGGTCGGTTACTCGCACCATGTGCAGCCCCGCAGCATCTCGGCGATCACGCCCGATCGCTCGTTGGTCGATGGATGGAGGACGCTGGCACCAGGCATCGAGATAACCGTTCTCGGCGCCGGCGGCTCCGTTACAAAACGTGTCCGACGGCACCTGAAGGGTGTCCGGGACAGCATCGCCGAGAACGACTTCCTAACCGTCGTGGTCCCCGAGATCCTCCGCTCGAGGAACACGATCGAGATCCTCAGGAACCTCGGGAAGCAGCGATTGAAGGCGGCCCTCCTGAGGGAACGAGGGGTCCAGGTCCTGAACATCCCGGTGGTCAAAGGCGACATCGCCGAGGGTATCGATCTCACACAGGAACCGGCTCGTAACTTCACCGTGGTGCTCGTCTCCGGCGTCCACAACGCGACCCTTCAAGCGATCGAGTACGCCGGGACGCTCAGACCGATCCAGCTGCACGCGGTGTCGCTCGGCATAGAGGAATCGGACACGAGTGCCCTTGGAGACAGCTGGCTGGAGGAACACATCCCACATCCCCTCGAGATCGAAGCCGCACCCTTCCGTGACATCGGAGCTGCGTTGAGGGACTATCTATCGAGCTTCGAGGCCGACGGCCACGAGCGAGTCGTCACAGTGGTGATCCCCGAGTTCGTGGTCCCGAAGAAACGCCACCAGATCCTGCATGGGCAGACGGCCCTGATCGTCAAGCGTCATCTGCTATTCGTCCGAGGCGTCGTGGTCGTGAGCGTCCCCTACCACCTCGATTGAGCCTCGAACCAAAGAGAGGGGCCCGCTAAGGCCCCCCTCTTGTGTCCCCCTTGTGGCTAAGCCGAAGCCACGCTCGCGGCCGCGGTGTTGCCCTCTGCGGGTCCGCCCAAACCTGACTGCGTCCGCTTGGAGAAGGCGATCGCAGCACCCAAGACGACGAGTGCCGCGCCGGCGATCGAATAGCGAGCCACGTCGTTGTCCTGCAGGTTGATGACCGCAGGAAGGATCAGTAGCGAGATCAGGTTCATCACCTTGATCAGCGGGTTCAGCGCCGGGCCGGCGGTGTCCTTGAACGGGTCACCTACGGTGTCCCCGATGACCGCGGCCTTGTGAGCATCCGAACCCTTCCCGCCTTCGTGACCATCTTCGATGTACTTCTTCGCGTTGTCCATCGCTCCACCGGCGTTGATGAGGAAGTTGGCCATCAGCTGACCGGTGAGGATCACCGCCGCGAGGAAGGCCCCGAGTGCATAGAAGTTGATGCCGAAGCCGACGATCACGGGCGTCAAGACCGCCAGCAGGGCCGGCGTCGCGAGCTCCCGCAGGGAAGCCTTGGTGCAGATGTCGATGACGGGACCGTAATCCGGGCGCTTCGTTCCGGCCATGATCTTCCCGTCGGCGAACTGACGGCGAACTTCTTGTACGACCGTTCCCGCGGTCCGTCCCACTGCCCTGATCGCGAGCGACGAGAACAGGAACACAACCGAACCACCGATGAGGAGACCGATGAAGGTCTTGGGATCGGCGACGTTGATCGGGATGCTGTCGAAGATGCCGCGCGGTGTTCGCAAAGCTGCATCGATCTCGCCCCGGGACAACGTTTCGTTCGCGGCTGTTTCGATGTATGACGCGAACAGGGCAACTGCCGCGATAACCGCCGAACCGATCGCGAACCCCTTGGTCACCGCTTTGGTCGTGTTGCCGACGGCGTCCAGCCCGACCATGATCTTCTGCGGCTCACCCTCGAACTCGCCCGACATCTCGGCGATACCCGCAGCGTTGTCGGCGACCGGACCGAAGGTGTCCTCCGATACAACGACGCCGGTAGTTGCAAGCATGCCCATCCCGGTGAGAGCAACGAGATAGAGAGAGAACTGAAGGTTGCCACCGCCCAGCGCGATCGATACACCCAGAGCAGCTGCGATCGCGACGACCGCCCAAACCGAGGACTCGAGGCCCGATGAAACACCAGAGATGATCGTTGTGGCAGGTCCGGTTCGGGTAGCTTCCGCGATCTCCCGAACGGGCTTGGTCTCGGTGGACGTGAAGTACTCGGTCAAGCGAGAGACGACCTGAGCGAGGAGGAGGCCGACGACCACAGCCGCAAAGACCTTCAGGCCCTCGTTCCCGTGGTCATTACCGACGTAGAACTGCGCAACGAGGAATGTCCCGATCACCGTCAGAACGCCGGCGGTAAGGAACCCGCGGTTGATGGGTGCCATGGCCGACCTGTCTTTGTCCGTGGCCCTCACGGCGTAGACGCCGACGATCGACGCAAGCACCCCGATCGCCCGAGCGATCACAGGGAAGATCAGACCCAACGCAGGATTGGCGCCGATCGAGTTGAACGCAGCCACGCCGAGGATGATCGACGCGACGAGCGTCACCTCGTATGACTCGAAGAGGTCGGCCGCCATACCGGCGCAGTCGCCGACGTTGTCGCCGACGTTGTCGGCGATCGTCGCCGGGTTACGAGGGTCGTCTTCGGGGATACCGGCCTCTATCTTCCCGACGAGGTCTGCTCCGATGTCCGCCGCCTTGGTGAAGATGCCGCCACCGACGCGGAGGAACAGAGCCAGCAGCGATCCACCGAAACCGAAGCCAACGAGGATCGCCGACGAGGTGTTCTGGAAGATCAGGATGATGATCGTGGCACCCAATAGCCCAAGGCCAACGGTGAACATCCCTGCGATACCGCCGGTCCGGAACGCCACCTTGAGGGCGGCAGGGAGGGAACCCGAACGAGCCGCGGCTGCGGTGCGGACGTTGCCTCGCACGGCGAGGCTCATGCCGATGAAGCCGGTGAGGCCCGACATCAAACAACCGGCCACGAACGCGAGCGTCCTGAACAGACCCGACTCGAAGAAGCTGAGGGCCTCCGAGCCGTCCGTCTTGACCACCACTACCGAGGTGAAGAAGACGATGACGGCAAGAGGTACCAGGATGACGCCGATCGTCTTGAACTGCCGCCTCAGATAGGCCAGCGCGCCTTCCTGGATCGCGGCCGCGATCTCTTTCATCTTGGGGGTCCCCTGGTCCGCGGCTAGAACCCCGCGCATGAGCAGGAACCCAACTCCGATCGCTACGAGCGCAGTTGCTACCGAGAAGAACAGCCAGGCGAATTCGCCGCCCTTGAGGGCGAAATCCTGATAGCCCCCCTCCGAGGCAAGGATGAGATCGTGCATGAGCGCGCCGCTCCTTTCCCATGGAACCGATAGGCGTCGAGGCCGGATTCGGCCTCCCACAAACTAAATTTTGGTGACGCGGGATAGTAGTTTTGGCCTATCGAAAAGTCAAACGGAGGGCGGTTCGCAGGCGGCGGCGAGGACCCTTATGAGTCCGAGCGGCTGCGCTTCATCCGGTACATCGAACGGTCTGCCTGAGCGACCACATCATCGACCCCTGCTCCCGGCTCCGGAAGCGCGACGCCCGCGCTCAGGGAGACCGTGAGGCGCAGAGGACCGATGTCCATGGGCGGCGCCATAGCCTCGTCGATCCGCGTCAGGATCGAATCGAGCACGCGGCCGTCGAGAAGGTCCTCACAAACGATCACGAACTCATCGCCACCGAGGCGGGCCAGCGTGTCCCCCGACCGCAACACCGTGGTGAGCCGGTTCGCGGTCTGACGCAGCACCTCATCGCCGACCGAATGCCCGAAGCGGTCGTTGACCCTCTTGAAGTCGTCGAGATCCATGAAGAGCACGGCAAGAGACTCCGCTCGTCGCCCGGTCCGGTCGAGCGCGTGCTCGATGCGATCCCACAGCAGGCGCCGGTTCGGAAGGCCCGTGAGCGGGTCCTGCAGCGCGAGGTCGGCAAGCTTCTCCTCTGCGGCTTTCCTATCCGTGATGTCCTGGATCTGCGAGATGAACATGGGCCTGTCGGATTCGGAATCCCTGGCCGAAGACACGCTCAAGAGGGCCCATACGTAGTGACCGTCGGCATGGACGTAACGCTTTTCCATCTGGTAGTGGTCGATCTCGCCGGCGAGAACCTGATGGGTGTAGCGAACATCTTTCTCGAGGTCCTCGGGGTGAGTGATCTCCTGGAACGTCATGCCCAGCAGCTCGGCTTCGACATATCCGAGGATCCGGCACAACGATCGGTTCACCCTGATGAACCGTCCGTCCTCGGAGACCATCGACATCCCGATCGCTGCAAAATCGAATGCGCTGCGGAACCTCTCTTCCGCCTCCTTCAGGGCCCTTTCCGTATGCTTCCGCTCGGTGACATCGCGCGAGGTCGTTTGGAGCTCGATCGATCCTTCGGTGTCCTCGTCCCGGCTCGAGTGGATCGTCGTCTCGAACCAGATATGGGACCCATCCTTGCGGCGGACCTGATAGACCACGGTGCGGGCATCAGAGCCGGCGACGCAGCCTTCGAGGCTCGTACGCAACTCCGCCCGATCCTCCGGCCGGACGAAGTCGTGGACAGACCGTCCGATCATTTCATCGGGTCCATAGCCGAGGATCTTCCGGGCCGAGGGGGATACGTAGGCGTACACGCCCTCCGGCGTAAGGCGTGAGATCAGATCGGAGGCATCTTCAGCAAGCATGAAGAGGGCGACCTCGCGGTCGCGCTCACTGCGGTCCACCGTGGGACTTGCCATCCCGGTTCTCCTGAGGAGATGAAGAATGCCTTAGCTGTTCTTCGGCAGAAAGGGCCATGAGCTGAACGGGGGGGCTGGCCCCGTACCTCTAGCGTCTGACGACGAGCCGGGTGAGCATCCCACCGTCCGGGCGCGGCTCATAGCTGAACTCATCGACCAGCGAGTCGAGTAGGGCCATCGACATCGAAAGGCGATCGGATGCTCGCTCGTCGGCGGCTGCTCCGACGGATCCGTAGATCTTCCCTCGGTCCCCAACCTGGACTTCCACCTTGTCGTCATCCGCGTGCCAGGCGATCGATACTGGGTCCTGGGTGCCGGCCTCTTCGTTCGACATCACCGCGTTGGCGCATGCCTCGGACACCGCGATCTTAAGATCGTCGACCGCAGTCTCTTGGAGGCCGGCTGAGCGCGCTAGAGAGGAAACGACGAGCCGGACCACCGCGACATAGGCAGACCGAGGAGGGATGTCCAGGTCGACCGTGGGCACGAGCCGCTACTCAGGATCCTTGGTGGCGTCCTCGACCGAATCGTGGATGGGAAAGACCTTTGTCAGCCCGGTGATCTTGAAGATCTTGAGGATCTTGTCCTGAGTGCAAACGAGAGAGAGGCCGCCGTCATGTGCCTTGACCCTCTTGAGGGCACCGACAAGGACGCCGAGCCCCGTTGAGTCGAGGAAATCGACCCCCTCGAGGTTTACGACCACGTCGTAGGACCCTTCGGACACCAGCTCGATGAGCTTTTCCCTCAATTTCGGAGCCGTGTAGACATCGATCTCACCTTTGACGTCCACGACCGAGTAGGACCCGATCTTTCGGACATCCAAGCCAAGCTCCATGTTGTGTTTCCTCCTTGAGATCTTCAGTGGCCGGTCATCCTACAGCCGGCGCGGATGGTCATGCCGACCGAGCAAGGTTCGCTACCCTGAGCCCGGTCTTCAGGTTCCCGACTCAAGAAAGCGCCGATGCAGATCCCCCGATCCCGCCCCCCAGCAGGTCGCATAACGATCCTTATGGTGCTGCTCCTCGTGGCGCTCACGGCCGCGGCATGCGATCCCTCCGACGAAAGCGCCCCAGAGAACCGATCTGAGGGCTCGGCCACAAGTCCTGAGATCGAACAGGCAAGGTGGAAGGTCACTACGCGCATCGCTCCCGGCCACAACAAGCTCGGAAAGAAACGAAGGCTCCGCGTGAGGAAGCGGGCGATGCCTATCGGGGATCTAGTGGCCGAGGTCTACGACACCCTCTTCCTCTCACCCGACCGGAAGAAGGCCGTCGTCAAAGCGCGGTTCCTTCCGGCTACCGCCAGGGCGTTGCTCAGAACGAAAGCGGGCGTGGCGACGGACGCCTCCGACGTAAAGACCCTGAAACGAACGGCAGACATCGCGATCGATGCGGGAACCACTCGAGCCGCGGTTGCACGGGTCACCGTTAAGGCCAAGGGGACCCGCGGGACAAAATCCTTCATCGTTATGCACGACGCGCGGTTGTGGCTGGAGAAGGTGAGAGGAAGATGGAAGGTCATCGCCTTCCGTGTCGATCAGGAGCCCGCGAAGTGATCAAGAGGACGGTGGCACTGTTCCTGTTCGTTGCATCGGTGGCCGCGGGCGTTCCGCTCATCGGATCCCACACGACGCCTGCTTCTGGTCAAGGGGTCACGATCGGGCGCGTTCATGACGGCTTCCAACCGGCCAAGGGAAAGATCTTCGTGCTGGTCATAGGTAACGACGCGCGGGAGGGGAACCCAGATCGGTCCCGGGCAGACGCGATCCACATCGCAGGGATCAACACCAAGACGATGAAGGGCGGGATACTCAACTTCCCGCGCGATTCATGGGTTCCTATCCCCGGACATGGCTCGGGCAAGATCAACGAGGCATTGTACGACGGGGGGCCACGTCTGCTGGCCGAGACGCTCGAGAACCAGACGGGCATCCGTCTCGACTACTGGGTGATGGTCGGCTTCCAAGGGTTCCTCAACGTCATCGGGGACATCAAAGGCGTGGAGTACAAGGTTCCCTTCCCGATCTACGACCCGACTGGGTCCGGCGCCAACCTTGATGCCGGCGTTCAGCGGCTGGGGGCGCGCAACTCACTCGGGTTCGTTCGAACACGCCACTCGTTCCCTAACGGAGATATCGATCGCACCTCGAACCAGGGGAAGTTCCTCTTGGCGATGCTCAAGAAGCTGCGTTCATCCGTGAGCAGAGATCCAGCCGAGCTCATGAGATGGATCTCGACGACGCGCCAGAACGCGCGCTTCGACCTGAGTTTCGGAGAACTCTACCGTCTCGCCTTGCTCACCACTCAGGTAAGACCCGGTGATGTGAAGAACGTGACCGTCCCGGTCAGCATCGGGTCGGTAGGAGCCGCCAGCGTCGTCTTCATCAGCCCCTCGGCCAACAACATCTACCAGAGGTTCAGGCGGACGGGATCTCCGTAGAGGTTTCGGTCCTCGGTGGTTCCACCGGGATCAAGACAGTGAAGGTCGATCCCTCTTCGAGCGCACTTGTGACGACGATGTCGCCCCCATGCAGCCTGATCATCTCGCGGGCGACGTTAAGTCCGATCCCCGTTCCCTCCGCGCCGCCTTCGGGGGGCGGATCGATCTGATAGAAGCTCTCAAAGACCCGGCTATGACGTTCCGGATGGATCCCGCGTCCGCGATCGGTCACCTTGACGATCGCCATGCCTCCGCGTTCCTCGATCACGACGTCCACCTCAGATCCCGGGTCCGAAAACTTGGCGGCATTATCGAGAAGCGCGTGCAGAGCCCTGGCAACCTTAGGTTCATCGCACCACAGGGCCACCGATCGGGGCGGCCCCTTGATCACCACCCGTTGGGTCATGTTCGGTTGCATCCTCTCCACCTCCGCCTCGACCAACTCGCGAAGGTCGACGCGCGTGGCGGACACGGACATCTCACCCCTGCTCGAGGTCGCTAAGTCGAGAAGATCCTGGATAAGGCGCCCGAAGTGGGCCGAGTGTTTCTCGATCATGTCGAGCAACGACTCTCTCTGATCTGGATCCAGGTACTCATACTTCCGGCGGAGGGTCGAAGAAGCACCTCGGATGACCGTCAGTGGCGTCCGCAATTCGTGCGAGACGTTCTGGACGAACGCGCTCTTCAGCTCGTCGACCTCCCTGAAGGCCTTGGAAGACGCGTCTGCAAGCGCAGCCGCGTGCTCTGATCGCCTGAGGACCTCAACGAGATACCCGGAGAACGCCGCGATCACGAACATGTAGCCGACCCTCACCACGATCGGGTAGACCGGTGCACCACCATCGATCACCACAACACCGATGTACGCAAGGGCGGACATGACGGTGGAGATGGCTCCGATCATGAGTGGGAAGCGCCCCACGGCTGCTGCAACACTGACGTGATAGAGAAGGAAATAGGGGGATGCGGCTCCACCCGTCGCGTAGATCCACACCGCGATCAGAAGTACGTCGCCGACCGTGCTGGTGAGAGACAGACCGACGATCATCCTGATGTCGCCTCGGTCGATCCGATCATCGGTTTGTCTCGCGAGCACGAAGGCACCGATCGCGTAGAGCGGAGCCAGGAAGATCACCCAGCGAGCAAGCTCCGGTCTCTTCTCGAACGGGGCCAGCCACAGATAGGTAACGATGTTGAACAGCACCACCGCGATGCGGATGAGCGCTATGACTCGTTCGGTTGTCCTCAAGCGCCGGCCGAGAGCGCTGGTAGCCGCGCCTATGACGAACTCCTTGGTTTGTTCACGAGCCACAGTTTGTTCAGAAGGCCCCATGGGCGTCGATACGTAGAGGTAGAAGCGGTGATCAAGGGACTAGATAGCAGCCGTGGCTACGAACGGTTCGGGGTTCAGTTGTCCGCCCGTCACCTCTTCCACGAGGGAGTCCCACCTCAGGAGAGCGCCGGGACGGAAAACCCGGTCGACCAGCAACGCACCTGCCTCTCGGTTGCCTACAAGTCCTCCGTGCTGCGACCGCGCGGTCTCTTCAAGCTGAGACGCGAGGATCTCGCCTAGAAGGTAGTTGTGGTAGTAGACCGGCGCCACCGCGATATGGATCTTCGCCGCCCAATCGGGTGCA
>JAENWQ010000187.1 GCA_016649855.1 Actinomycetota bacterium
GGGCTGTGATCGGCGCGGGGGCGGTAGTCACCAGCGACGTCGCGCCTGGTGCGACGGTTGTCGGCGTGCCTGCCCGCGCTCGCTAATGGATCGCGCTCCTCGCCTGCTCGTCCTTGATGCCGCGTACTCGCTTGCGACTGTCCGCAGCCGTCATCTGGAGTATTCGATCACCAGCAGGGATCTCGACGGTTTCTTCGAGCACGTATGGAGCGTTTACCCGATGGCGGGTACCGACCCAGATGACCCGTCGCCACATATCGGTCGCGTCGCAGGTGAGGACCTTGATATTCGCAACACGTTCATCGAAGGCCGGGCCGGGAGGTACGAGTGGCTGCGCCGCCTCGGGCCGATCAATCTCATCGCTTCTCAGGTGGGGCTCTTTACGTACCTGTGGCGCCTGATACGCAAGCATCGGATCTCCGTGATCCGCGTGGGAGACCCCTATTACCTCGGTGTGTTCGGACTAGCTCTGGCCCGCCTGAACCGCATCCCTCTGGTGATCAGGATCAACGGCAACTACGACGCGATCTACGAGCAGACGGGGCGGCCCGCCTACCCGCGGCTGATACGGAGCCGGAAGCTGGAGAAGAGGATCGAGCACTTCATCCTTCCGCGAGCGGACCTGGTTGCGGGAGCCAATCGGAACAACCTCGAGTACGCCCTGGCAAACGGCGCTCGCCCGGAACGGGGAACCGTCTTGCGCTACGGCAGTCTGATCGACCCGTGGCACTTCGAGGACCCAGAGGAGCGGGATCCCATCCGTGAAGAGATCAGTGCGGGGACCGGCCCGCTGATCGTCTACGTGGGCCGGCTCGAGTCGGTCAAGCATGTGGACGAGGTCGTCGGGGCATTCGCAGTAGTCGCGGCGCATCACACTGACGCTCGACTGCTAGTGATCGGCGATGGCAGCCTTCGCGACGAATTGATGCAAGGTGCAGCCCATCTCGGGGTGGGGGACCGCACACACTTCGTGGGCAATAGGGATCAGGAGTGGATAGCGCGCGCCCTTGCCGATGCTGACGTTGTCGCCTCTCCTCTGACCGGCCGGGCGCTCGTGGAGGCGGGCCTGAGCGGAACGGTGATCGTCGCGTACGACATCGAGTGGCACTCCGAACTCCTCGAAGATGGAGTGACGGGTCACCTCGTTCCGTACCGCGCTGTCGAAAGCTTCGCTCGGGTTATCGAGCGATGCCTGGACGATCCAGGGGAGGCGCGCTCGCTCGGCGCCCGTTGCAGAGAACATGTCCTGGAGATGATGGACCCCTGGCGTCTGATGCAGCATGAGCGTCGGGTCTACGCCGAACTCCTTGGCATTTCGTCTGGTTCCTCGGAGGGCGCGTGAGGATCCTCTTCCTGGCGAATCAGCTGGAGATGGGCGGGATCGAGACGAACATCGTGCGATTGTGTCGCTCGCTCGTCTCGCGGGGTCACGAGGTCACAGTTGGGACGCGGGGCGGCGAACTCGTCGGTGAGGTGGAGGCCGCCGGGGGCCGGCATCGCGTGACCGATTTATTCTCGCGGCTTGGGTCGGTGCGATCGTTCAGATCGCTGATAGCCGAGGAGCGCCCCGACGTCATCCACAGCTTCTCTGCATCGGCATCGATCCGGTGTGCGGCGGCTCGATTGACGTTACCTCCGTCGAAGCGTCCACCCGTGGTGGCATCGATCATGGGGCTGAAGAACTCACCGCAGGAGAGAGAAGCCCTCACTCTCCTGCGGGTGTACCTGACGACGGTGGGCGCGGGCAGGGTGATCGTCATCGCGCCGGCGATCGGCCACGCCTTGTCCAAGCTGCCGGTTTCCAGCAAAAGGCTGATCGAGATGCCTGTCGTGGGGATCGATGACTTCCCTTCCGTCGAAGGCGTGCGCCTCGACCGGTCGGAGGTGCGGGAGGAACTGGGCCTTAGACCCGATGTCCCTGTCGTAATGACCGTTGGGAACCTGGAACCGCGCAAGAGTCACGAGCTGTTCATCCGGGCCGCGGCTCTCGTATCCGAGGAGCTTCCCGATGCCCACTTTTTCGTCATAGGCGGAGGTCAGACGAGGGCCCAACTCGAGCGGGAGGTTGCAGCAACGGGTAAGGGCACGCGCATCCACCTGCTTGGCAACCGCCCGGATGCTTCACGCGTGATCCGGGCGGCGGACGTGTACGTGCGCCCCGGAGTGGTCGAGGGCTTTGTTGGGATCACCGTTCTCGAAGCCCAGGCCGCAGCGGTGCCTGTTGTTTCGTTCGAGACGGAAGATGTGAAACTGGCGATCGAGCATGGGCGGACGGGATGGCTGGTTCGCAGCGGGGATGTTGAGCAGATGAGCGAGGTCATCAGAATGCTGTTGAAGGACCGGGTCAAGGCGGCGGCGATAGGGAGAGCAGGTCTTGAGGCCGTGCGCGACTCGTTCTCGATGGACGCCGTAACTACGTCGCTCGAGCGGCTCTATGCGCAGACGGTGGGCCGAGGATGAAGTCCTACCCCCGCACGCGAACGAGGAGGTCTTCGGTGATGAGCGAGTGATGGGATAGATGCGATGTGCGGGATAGCAGGGGTCGTGGGGGGCCACTCGGCGGAAGCCGTAAGCGCCGTCGATGCGGCTCTGCGGACCCTCACGCACCGTGGTCCCGATGGTCACGAGTACAAGGTGGATGGTGCCTGTGTCCTCGGACAGACGAGGCTGGCGATCATCGACCTGTCACCGGCCGGTCAAGAGCCGTTCCCCAACGAGGACGAAACGGCTTGGCTGACGTTCAACGGCGAGATCTACAACTTCCGAGACCTGCGTCTGGAACTCGAGGCGGAGGGACACCGGTTCCGCTCTCGCACCGATGCCGAGGTCGTCCTCCACGCTTATGAGCAGTGGGGTGACTCGTGTTTAGAGAGGCTCAGGGGCATGTTCGCCTTCGCTATCTGGGATTCCCGGCGCAAACGGCTCTTTATGGCGCGCGACCGGGTGGGCAAGAAGCCGCTCTTCTATGCGAAACGGGATGGGCGCTTCATGTTCGCGTCGGAGCTTCAGGGGCTGCTCGCGATGTTGGGATCATCTCCGGCCGTTGATCCTGAGGCCATCGCCGCCTATCTGTCGTGGGGGTATGTGCCTGCGCCGCTCACCGGCTTCGAGGGGATCTTCAAGTTGAGTCCCGGCCATTCGATGACGGTGGAGAGCGAGGACGGCACCATCCGAACAGCCGTTGAACGCTACTGGGAGCTCGACTACTTGCCGAAGAGCGACCTCGACCTGGACGAGGCCTGTCGCCGGTTGCGGGAGCTGATGACGGAAGCCGTCGAGCTGCGTTTGATCAGCGACGTCCCCTTGGGCGCGTTCCTTTCGGGTGGGATCGACTCCAGCATCGTCGTCGGGTTGATGGCGCAGCTCTCTTCTGGCCCTGTGAAGACGTTCTCGATCGGATTCTCCGACGAGGACTACAGTGAGCTCGCCCACGCGCGCCGCATCGCCGAGCTGTGGGGAACCGATCACCAGGAGTTTGTGGTCGAGCCGGACGCTATCGACATCCTCCCCCTACTCGTGCGGCACTACGGCGAGCCTTACGCGGATTCATCCGCGATCCCCACGTACTACGTCTCGAAGATGACCTCGGAGCATGTGACGGTAGCGCTGAACGGCGACGGAGGGGACGAAAGCTTCGCCGGGTACGAGCGTTACTGGGCTAACGCTCAGGCCGAGAGGGTGGCCTCGGTTCCAGGGGCGCGTGCCGCTGCCGAAATGCTTTCCCGCGTTCTGCCGGACTCCTCCAACCCCAAGAGCAAACTACGCAAGGTGCGCCGCTTCCTGGGTGTCGCCGGCCAACCTCAGAGCGAACGTTATGCGCGTTGGTCTAGCTACTTCACCGAGGAAGAGCGGTCCCGGCTGCTCCTTCCCGACGTTCGCCATCAGGTCGGGGGTCTCTCACGGCGCTGGTTCGGAGGTCTCTTCGATGGGACCGAGCACCTCGACGCCGCCGACGCAGCCATGTCCGTAGACGTGCGCTCCTATCTGCCATTCGATCTCCTGGTTAAGGTCGACATCACCTCGATGGCGAATTCCCTCGAGTGCCGTTCTCCGTTCCTGGACCACCATGTGATGGAGTTCGCCGCCCGGTTGCCGGTAAAGATGAAGCTCAAGGGCAACGTGAAGAAGTACATCCTCCGGAAGGCGTTCTCAGATCTTCTTCCGAAGGAGAACGTCCAGCGCCCGAAGATGGGATTTGGCGTTCCCGTTGGGAGATGGCTGAGGGGACCTCTACGAGAACTTCTCGGAGACACACTGCTCACCGACTCGATGCGCTTGTCCTCTTACTTGGATACGAGGGAGGTTCGTTCCACAGTCGACGCCCATCTTTCGGGACAGGAGCGTTCGGCTCAGGTGTGGAACTTGCTGATGCTCGAGATGTGGTTGCGCGAAGTCGTTTCCCCCCAGCCCGCGGGCAGAACCTGATGTCGCCCGACAACATCGATCGCGCCACCGTCGAAGGGTTCGGCCGCGAATGGAGCCGATTCGACCAAGCGGCCTTGTCGGATGATGAAGCGCTGGCAATCTTCGAGCAGTACTTCGCCATCTTCCCCTGGGACGACGTCGGACCCTCGTCCGTCGGTTTCGATATGGGCTGCGGAAGCGGGAGATGGGCGCAACTCGTCGCTCCTCGCGTGGGAACCTTGCACTGCGTCGATGCCAGCCGCGAGGCGCTCGCGGTTGCTGCATCGAACCTCAAGGATCTCCCGAACTGTCGCCTCCACCACGCGAGCGCCGATGATTCCCCCCTCGAACCGCGGTCTATGGATTTCGGTTATTCGCTCGGCGTTCTCCATCACCTTCCCGATACGGCGGCCGGACTTCGGGCCTGCACCGAGCTCCTGAAACCCGGGGCACCATTCCTCGTCTACCTCTACTACGCGTTTGACAACCGGCCCCTGTGGTTCAGGGCCCTGTGGCGGATTTCCGACGTGTTCAGGAGGGTCATCAGCCGGGCCCCCTTCTGGTTACGCCTCGGGGTCAGCGGGGTGATTGCTACTTTCATCTACCTGCCGCTGTCTCGGATAGCGCGATTGA
>JAENWQ010000114.1 GCA_016649855.1 Actinomycetota bacterium
GCCGGTGGGATGATCGTCCCGAAGTACTGCTTGACGATGTCCTCGTGCTCACGGAGTGCGGTGTCCATGTCCGTGAAGATGATGCCCTGACGCTCGAGCTCGACCTTGGTCTTGTGGTAAACCACCTCGCTTTCGTACTGCGCACTTACGCCGCCGAGGTAGTTCTTCTCGGCTTCGGGGATGCCGAGCTTGTCCCACGTCGCCTTGATGTCCTCGGGCATGTCTTCCCAGGACTGCACCTTGTTGGTGGGCTTGATGTAGTAGTAGATGTCGTCGAAGTCGATACCGGAGAGGTCAGCACCCCAGGACGGCATCGGCTTGCGATAGAACGTGTCGAGCGCCTTGTGACGGAACTTGCGCATCCAGTCGGGCTCGCCCTTGCGGTCGCTCATCATGTCGATGACCTCGTGCGACACACCCTTCTCGGGCTTGATGTCGTAGCTGGTGGCGTCGTGCCATCCGTACTTGTAGGCACCCTTCAGGGCGCGGACCGATTCGTTCTCCTGCAGAACCTTCAGGTCCTCTGCCTCAGTTGCCAAGAGGGTTCCCTCCTCGTAAATCGCTGAACGATCATTCTAGCAGCCCAGGTTAGGTTTGCCTAAGTTGCCGATTTGGAGGCGGGGGCGGAGCGGGGGTCGAGGGTCAGGGGGGGGAAAACGAAGTCGATGTCGTCAAGTTCGTCCGGGTGGAATCCCGGCCCCCGGTTGGTCACGAGGAACGACTCGCCGTAGGCGTAGCCGGCCCGGGCGCCCTCGGCGGCGGCGTTCTGCTTCATCCAGGTCGAGATCCGCTCGGCGTCATCGCCTACCTGGCTCCGGTGGCACAGGAGCGCCTCGATCTTCCGGTCGATCGTCGCGGTGACGTCTACGACCACGGGGCCGGGTGCGGGGCTGTACATCCACAGCTCGCGGAGACCCCGCCATGGATCGAGGCCCTCGTCGAGGAGCTCGGGGAAGTGGCCGGGGGTCGTGCCCGCGGTGACGGCAACGTCGAGCGAGGCCTGTCCCACCGCCTTGTGATCGGGGTGATTGATGAACCAGCCATCGATCACCGGAGCCGGTTCGATGGTCATGTACCGGTGGGGTCTAGCCTTGCGGAACGCGCGGGCGATGTCTTTGCGGAGGTCGAGCGAGTACTCGACATAACCGTCCTGGTGGCCGAGCCAGATGATCTCCTTCGCGCCGATAACGTCCGCCGCGCGCCTGGCTTCCTCCACACGAACCTCGTTCAGCCCCTTGCCCATCAGAGTCCGGTCCTGCGTTCCGGTGGAACCGTCGGTGACGAGACAGATGGTCACCTCGGCGCCTTCGTCGACCCACTTCGCGACCGTTGCCGCGCAGCCGAACTCGATGTCGTCCGGATGAGCCGATATCGCGAGAGCGCGGTACCGAGCTGCGCTCACGCGGTACGAAGGATCAAGACGTCGACCGGAGAGTGATGGGAGACCCGGTGCGGCACGTTCCCCAGCATGAATCTCTTCGCCCCGCTCATGCCCACGCTACCGATGACGATCAGCTCGAAGCCTTCGGCGGCCGCGGTGTCGATCAATACCTCGGCCGGAGGCCCTTCCACCGCCCTCACCTCGGGAGTGACGCCTTTCTCGCTCGCACGATCTTCAGCGCGCTCCAGCACATCACGAGCATGGGTTGCCTCGACGATGCGCCAGCGGAACTCTTCGGGCACCGACTCGGCTGAGCGATCCGCGCTCCACTGCACCAGGATGTCGCCGGAGGCGCGGCGGAGTCTCTCCTCCTCGGATCGCGACAGCGGCTCATAGGCACACACGATCACCGGCGTTGCCCCAAGTTCTTTGGATAGCTCAGTCGCCGTTTCGACCGCCTTCATAGCGGTCCTCGATCCGTCGGTTCCCACCAGGATCTTCTTGTAGGGCCCGGTGTCAGAAGGAGGAGGGTCGGTCTTCACGATGAGCAGATCGCTCTTGGCCTGATGCGACACCTTGTTCGAAACGTTGCCGAGCATGAACCGCTTGGCCCCCGTCATCCCGACACTTCCGACCACGAGGAGATCAGCTCCGCGACTCTCGACCTCGTCGATGAGGACGTCGACCGGGTTGCCGCTCTCGACGACCGCGGTTGCCCCGTAGCTTTCGGCCAGGTCCTCGAGAGGTTTGCCGGGATCCGAGCCGGCATGGACGATTATCAGCTCCGATCCGAGGCTCTTGGCCAGCGCTGCCGCTCTATCGGTCGCGATACGCGCGGTATCGGACAGATCGGTGCCCACCACGATCTTCTTGTACATCCTCATCCCCTCTCGGCGCCGTCCTTCTTCCACGGGCGCACGGCGAGCGTGCACCGGGCGACCGCTATCTTGGTTCCGTCCTGATCCACGAGATCGATCGACCACACATGGAGCGTTCGTCCCTTGCGGACTGGTTCTGCGGTGGCCCGCAACACACCTGTCTGCATCGGTCGAAGATGCGTGATGTTGAGATCGACGCCAACGACGTACTCGTCCGGCGAGCAGTTCACGAAGGCGCCGATCGACGCGGCACTCTCAGCCATCACCGCGGAGGCGCCGCCGTGAAGTAGCCCCATCGGCTGATGCACCTGAGGACCGACGTCCATCTCCAAGACCACACGATCGGCGCCCACCTCGAGGGCGCGGATGCCCAGGGTCTCGTGCATCGTGTTGGCGTACTCGAGTCCGGCGATGTCCTCCATGGAGGACGATGCTACAGGCCCGCTCGCTCCACTATTTTCGAACGCCCCGCCTTGCGTAAGGCCTTGTCGACGTACATAGCGGCGTCCGCGGTGGCAAGCAGTTCCTCGGAGGTGGATCCGTCCTCGCCCACAAGCGCAACCCCGGCAGAGACGAAGAGGCGAGCACCCGGTACCGACGGGATGCCCTCCGACAAGAGCGTGCTCCGGATCCGGTTCAGCACGATCTGGCAGCCGGTGCGGTCGCTCTGGCGCAGGATCAATACGAACTCGTCACCGCCATAGCGAGCAACAGAATCCGTTCCCCGGGTCGCTCGTCGCAGGACGTTAGCCACGGTCTGGATCGCGGCGGAACCTGCCTGGTGGCCGTAACGGTCGTTCAGCAACTTGAGATCGTCGACGTCGACCATCACGACCGCGAACGGCGTTCCGGCCGCCTCAAGGACGTCGATCTCCTCGTAGAAGGTCGTGATGTTGGCAACCTTGGTGAGCG
The DNA here is from genome assembly GCA_016649855.1 of Actinomycetota bacterium. Taxonomy (GTDB): domain Bacteria; phylum Actinomycetota; class CADDZG01; order CADDZG01; family WHSQ01; genus WHTI01. The sequence continues at coordinate 3,172 of JAENWQ010000114.1, forward strand.
GGTCGAGCCGTGCGAGACGCTTGAAGCTCGTTTGCACCGCGTAGTGCGCCTCGGCGAAGGCACCGAGCACTCCTGCAGTGATCCCGTAGAGAGCGAAGCGCGCTGCGAACACGGTCGTGACGAGAGCGCTGCTGGCAGTCTCCGCGTGGGATACGTCGAAGAGGGCGGCCATGGCGGCAGCACCCAGGGACACGACGAGACCCTCCTTGAGGCCGGCGGCGATCGACGAGATCGCTACCGGGATCACGAAGAGCCATCCCGAATCGACCTCGATCGGGGTGTCGACGAGACTGAAGAGCGACGCCAGCGCGATGAGGATGCCCACGACGAAGAAACGGACCGCTCGTTCTTCGAGCACGAACCGGAGACTCTGGGTCAGCATCCGTTGTGATCTGGATCCCGCCTCAAGCTCGGAGTACGTGCCCTGGGTCACCTGAGATCCCTAAGAAGTCATATCCATAGGGAAGACCGCCCGGATGTGCGACTTCCTGACCTCGATGAACGAAGGCGTCGCGATGGCCGTGTCGCCATCGCCTGTCGTAACGCGGCAGGTCGTTACCGGGACGAACTCGCGGTGATCGCGCATGACGGATTCCCAAGCATCAGAGAACCGCCCGAGCTCCGGTGGGAGATGGACGTGACCCTCGATCCGGTAACCATCGAGCAACAGGACGACGCCGATCGAGACGACGCCGATCTCCGAGGCCAGCGCGGAGGGCCCCGTTACCGGTCCCGGCGACGCGGAGCTGCCGTTGGTGGTCACCATGAGGCCCTTGATCTTGCTCAGGAGGGCCGATGCTGCGAACGGCTTGCTGAGGTACTCGGCTCCCATCGAGGCAGCTTTATCCGCTATATCCGGTTCGAGCAGCCCAGAGAGCACGACGACCGGCAAGTGGCGGAAGCGGCTATCTCCGCGGATCTTCTCGAGGAGGCTCCAGCCGTCGGAGCCGGGAAGCTTGATGTCGACGACCGCTACGTCCGGTTCCTCCTGGACGATATGCCGCCACGCCTCGTCGGTGTCGCCGGCGAAGATCCCGTCGAGGCCCGCGTTCTCCAGGTGATAGCGAACGATCGCCACCACGGATGGTTGATCTTCGACAACTAGAACCTTCGCCATCTGATTTGCACCTCCGATATCCCTAATCGGTCGCTGGAGGCGGCATGTTTAGCCAGGATGGCATCTATCCCGGCCGGATGATCTCGCCTAACCTCAGGCCATGAGCGCACCGACCGAACGAACCGCCTTGAATCGGATCCCTGAGAAGGGTGTCTACGACCGCGAGGTCATCGACGCGATCCTCGACGAGGCCCTGTTCTGCCACCTAGGCTTCATCTCCGAGGGGTCGCCCGTCGTCATCCCCACGATCCACGCCCGCCACGGCGATGTCGTCTACATCCACGGCTCGGCAGGGAGCCGAATGCTCAAGCACCTCCGAAGGGGCTTCGAGGCGTGCCTCACGGTGACGATCCTCGACGGCCTAGTTCTTGCTCGTTCCGTCTTCGAGCATTCGATGAACTATCGCTCGGTCATGGTCCTCGGCCCCGCTCGAGAGGTCACCGACCACGACGAGAAGATGGTCGCGCTCGAGAGGGTCTCCGACCACGTCGCTCCCGGCCGGTGGCGTGACGCCCGAGGGCCGGCTCCGAGCGAACTCGACAAGACCCGGGTGATCGCTATGTCCCTCAGCGAGGCCTCCGCCAAGGTCAGCACGGGCCCTCCGGAAGACCTAGAGGATGACTACGACCTCGATTGCTGGGCCGGGGTGATCCCGCTCGAACTCGTCCCGGGCGGCCTCGTACCGGACCCGCGGCTGCGCCCCGGCATCCCGGCCCCCTCGGATCTGCTCGCCTACGCGGACCCGGCCGGGCCGTTCCGGTCGAAGACCGAGTGACGAGGAGCCATTAGGGTCGGGGCCATGGAGGTGCTGAGGACGCCGGACGAACGCTTCGATCGACTCCCCGGCTTCCCATTCGCTCCTAACTACCTCGAGGTCCCCTCGGGAGAGGGCGAAGACCTTCGCCTCCATTATCTCGACGAGGGTTCGGGGCCCGTGGTCTTGCTGCTCCACGGGGAGCCCTCGTGGAGCTTCCTCTACCGCAAGATGGTCCCGCCGCTGACCGCCGCGGGCCTGCGCGTGGTCGCCCCCGATCTCATCGGGTTCGGTCGCTCGGACAAACCAGCCCGGCGGACCGACTACACGTTCCAGCGACACGTCGACTGGATCCGCTCCTTCATCGAGGCTCTCGATCTGACGGACATCACCCTGTTCTGCCAGGACTGGGGTGGGCTCGTGGGACTCCGTCTCGTGGCGGAAGAGACCGGCCGGTTCGCCCGAGTGGTCGCGTCGAACACCTTTCTCCCGACCGGCGATCAGCCTCTCGGCGACGCGTTCTTCTCATGGCGGTCCTACTCCCAGGAGGTTCCCGAGTTTCCCGTCGGCGACGCCGTCCGGCGAGGCTGCGTTAGCGAGCTTCCGGCCGAGGTGGTCACAGCCTACGAGGCGCCCTTCCCCGACGAGACCTTCAAGGAAGGAGCGAGACAGTTCCCGATGCTGGTCCCCGCGTCCCCCGATGATCCGGCGGCCGCTGCCAACCGGGCGGCGTGGGAGGTCCTGGCAACCTTCGACAGGCCGTTCCTGACCGCTTTCGGCGACTCCGATCCGATCACCCGCGGAGCCGACATGATGTTGCAGGCTTTGATCCCGGGGGCGGCGAACCAACCCCATCAGACCATCGAAGGCGCTGGTCATTTCATCCAGGAGGATAAGGGCGAGGAGCTCGCCCGGACAGTCATCGACTTCATAGGATCGACCTCTTAGAAAGGACCTCGCGATGAGCGGTATCGACCCGTCCCAGATCGGTCCCCAGGAATTCGCCCAGCTCGTCAAGACCTCGTCGGATGATCAGATCGAAACGGTGATCCGCGGCGTGGGGACCGAGGCCACCCTCACTCGGATCTTCCGGGGCTTCGAGGAGCGCTTCGTCCCGGCGAAGGCCGAGGGGGTGACCGCCGACGTCCAGTTCCTGATCACGGATGACGGTGAGGAGCACCCGTATGTGGTGGTGATCAACGACGGTACGTGCGAGACGCGCCGAGCGAAGGCAGAGGACCCGAAGACGACCCTGTCGCTCAAGCTCCTCCCGTTCGCGAAGCTGATCACGGGGCAGGCCGACGGGATGAAGCTGTTCATGACCCGCAAGCTCAAGATCTCCGGCGACATCATGTTCGCCCAGCGAGTCTTGACGTTCTTCGACCGGCCCTCGTAGTCCTCGGCTTCGAGGGGCCTCGTCGGTCCTTCGGTCCCCAAGAAATCAGACGTCCGGTGGCCCCTATGGAGACTCTCGGCGGATGGAACGGGGGCCCTGCAGCTTCAAGATGAAGCCGTTCGAGATGTCGTTCCAAGGAGGAAACGTATGACTTTCGAAGCGCCCCGCGTCGTTGATTTCGGTTCTATCGCCCGACATGCCTTCGAGGGTGAGGAGAACGTCACTAACGACTGGTGGCATGGCCTGTTCTAGAGGAGGTTCGGTGAACGAGGTCGTTTACGTACCTGCACCGCGGGTGGTTTTCCGCAGCCTGAAAGAAGGGGAGGGTGGAGTTCTCCTCCACGTGGGCACGGGTCAGTACCACGGGGTCAACCAGACCGGCGCTTACCTCTGGGAGAGGCTCGATGGAACCCGTACGGTCGAGAACATCGTTGCCGGCGTTACCAAGGACTTCATGGATCCACCAGCGGATCTCGACGCCCTGATCGAGAGTTTCTTCGCCGATCTGGCCGAGCGAGGGCTCGTGATACCGGACGGTACAGACGCGTAGCCACCCCATCTTGGAGCAGTAATGAACTCACTCGGAACCTGTTACGGATACGACATCCATTCCACGATGGATCTGTCCTATCTACGCGGGGGAAAGGGACAACGGCTCCATGTATCTGTGGTGGACGTAGACCATCCCGTCCCCGACGAGGATCCGCTCCTCGAATGGTCGCCGAGGGACCATCCCTTCGGGGCCGCCCTCTGGTACCTGAGCGGTGGTCTCTACCAGTTGTGGGTCGATGGCATGGGCTGGTTCCGGATCGATCCACAGGGGCTCCGCATAGAGGTACCGGTGGTAACCGACCTTGTTCGCCTCGAAGAAAGGATCTGGGGGATCCCAGCATTGCTGTGTTTCCTCGAACGTGGCGATCTTCCCCTCAACGCAGCCGCGGTAGAGATAGATGGTAGGGCGATCATCCTTGCGGCGCCCGGACGCGCGGGAAAGACGACCCTTGTGGGAGCCTGCGCGGTCGCCGGATTGCGCGTCCTGAGCGAAGACCTCACCTGTATCCGCCTCGACGGTCCTCCAGCGGTCGTCCCGGGGCCTGCCATGATCCGCCTCCGCGAGGACGCAGCTTCGCATCTGAAGATCCCCGGACGGGTCGTCGGACAGAGCAACGGCCGTGTGCACATCGGACTGGACTCGGCGGAACGAGGAACGTGCGAACCCGTTCCGCTCGTCGGCATCTTCCTTCTCGGCAAGTCGGCCGAGGAGGTCACGATCGAAGCACACCCTCCCGTCGACGCACTTTCCGACCTTTGGGCGCTGTCTTTCCGAGTATCGACCGACGCCGATCAGACACGCTGCTTCAACGGAGTCGTCGACCTCGTGAGCGAGGTTCCCGTCTACGACCTCTATCGCCCACTCACCTTCGAAACACTTCCTCAGGTGGTCCGGGCCCTCGAAGGGTCCGTGCTCCAGGGATCCTGACTGATACACCTCCCGGATGATCCACCGCTGAGCTCCTGAGGTCTGCGACAAAGAGTGGTGGTGGGTCGCCTCGACGACGGCACCGAGCCAGTCATCGACCGCCTTCTGATAGTCGCCCCACGCCCCCTTGAGTTCGTCCAGTCGACCGTCGCTGTGCTCATCGTTCCTCCTTGGTGGCCCGGCCGGGCCGTAGATGTCGAAGGTTACTTACTCGCTATCCTCGGGCGACACGACCCTACTGAGGAGGACGATCAGCCCGGCGGCTCGTGTGACCAGAAGGAGTCGAAC